>DASZJL010000219.1:0-25643 GCA_035948135.1 Acidimicrobiales bacterium
TACGAAAGGGGCAGCGCCATGGGACTCGGACGGGAAGAGGCGATCGCCGGCCTGCAGGCGGAGTACGACGCGTTCGGCGCCCTGGTGCGCTCGCTCAACGAGCAGCAGTGGGAGCTGCCGTCGCGGTGCGCGGGCTGGACCGTCGGTGACGTCGCCCGCCACGTCGTCGGCACCGCGACCGACGTCGCCAACGGCGTCGTCGGCACCCACACGCCTGAGGAGGAAGTCGCCGAGCGCAAGGGCCGCACCCCCACCGAGATCGCCGACGAGCTCGACACCGCCCTCGTGACCCTGCGCAACTTGGCGGCCGTCATCAACGACGACGTGTGGAACGGCCCGGCGCCCGTGCCCGATCTCACCATGCGCCAGGGCATCCTGACGCTCATCTACGACCTGTACGTGCACAACGACGACATCCGTACCGCGCTCGGCATGACGCCCGCCGGCTCCGGGCTGGGCCTCGACGCGTCGGTCGAGTACCTGGCTGAGCAGCTCGACGAGCGGGGGTGGGGTCCGGCGACGCTCGCCCTCGACGGCGTCGAGAAGGTCGACATCGGCGGTGGCGGGGACCCGATCATGGGCGCGCCCCTTCCCTTCGTGTTGGCCGCCACCGGCCGGGTCGACCCCACTGCCCTCGGCCTCGACAAGACCGTCAACATCTACGCCGACGCCTGACGGGTCGGCCGCTAGCGCGCCGTCTTCGCCTTCGGCCTCGTGTGCGGGTCCTGGCGCCGGAGGGCGTAGGCCGCGCCCGCGACACCGAAGACCATGATGGCGCCGAGGCCGGCCAGGTCGCTCACCCAAACCGAGGTCTTGTGGTTCCATGCCGCGTCGCAGCTCACGTGCGGCGGCTCGTGGCACTGGTTGACCTCGAGGTCCTTCAGATTGACGCTCGAGGCCGCAGCCGCGAACCCCCAGCGGCTGCTCGTCAAGTAGCTGAGCTCGCGGATCCCTGGCTTGTCGCGAAGGTCGAACAGCACGCCGGCGAGCAGCAGCGATGAGGCCACCACCGCGGCCATCAAGGGCGTGGCTTTGTCCGACGTGGAGACCGCGGCAGAGATGAGCAGTCCCACAACCATGGCCGCCACCCCCGTGATGGCGATGTCGACTACGAGCTCCAGCACCGGAGGGCTCAACACGTTGGAGACCTTGGGCCCGTTCTGCTGTGAAACGGCGATCAGCGTGAGCACCGTGGATTGCACGAGCACGAAGGGGATCAGCACGACGAGCTTCGACGTCAGGTACGCCGACAGCGACAGGCCGATCGAGCGTTCGCGCCGGAAGATCGGCAGCTCCTTGACGATCTCCCGGAAGGAGTCCACGACGCCGACCAGGCCGACGCAGAAGACGATCCCGAACAGGACGTTCATCGAGCTCGTGTTCGGCGTGCGGCCGTGCCCCTTGCCGGGGATGTCTCCGAAGGCCGGCTTCAGACCGCCGCTGCCGAGGACGGCGAACAGGGCGAAACCCAGGATCGGAGCCAGCAGGATGAGCATCAGCAACAGGCCGCGGTCGGCGGCGATAACGGCCAGGTGCCGGCGCACGAGGACGCTCAGCTGTCCGCCCCAGGACCGTTGGGCTTGGCGCGGTGGTGCCGGCTGTGCTCCCTGTTTGTCCATGAGCCGGGCCCGGGCCGCGGGCTCGCTGACGTACTGCCGGTAGAACGGGCTTTGTTCGAAGCGCCCCTTGAAGTCCTGCTGCTGCTCGCGCTCGAGGGCGCGGAAGACGTCGGCGTAGTCGGACTGGGCGAAGTACTCGAGCGCGTCTTTGGGCGGCCCGAAGTAGGCCGTCGTGCCGCCCGGCGCCAGGAAGATGACCCGGTCGCACAGATGCAAGCTCTGCAGGCTGTGGGTGACGACGATCACCGTGCGCCCGCCGTCGGCCAGCTCGCGCAGGAGCTCCATCGCCGACTTCTCGAAACCCGGATCGAGGCCGGACGTGGGCTCGTCGAGGAACAGGAGCGACGGCTTGGTGATGAGTTCGAGGGCGACGCTCACGCGCTTGCGCTGACCGCCTGAGAGCTTGTGGATCGGGAGGTCGGCCCGGTGGGTCAACCCGAGCTCCTCCATCACACCGATGACCGCCCGGTCTCGCTCCTCCTTCGAGACATCAGAGGGGAAGCGCAGCTCGGCCGCGAAGCTCAGTGCCCGGCGAACCGTGAGCTGCGGATGAAGGATGTCGTCCTGGGGCACGTAGCCGATACGGGGCCGCAGCTCCTCGATTGCCTCGTAGAGATCGCGGCCGTTGTAGAGAACCGTGCCCTTGTCGGCGGGGGTGAAGCCGGTGAGCGCCTTCATCAACGTGGACTTGCCGGCGCCGCTCGGGCCGACGATGGCGAGGAAGCAGTTCTCGGGGAGGCTGAAGCTGACGTCGGAGAGGATCGTCCGCCCCTCGCCGACGAACACCGACAGCCCCGACGACTCGAACTCGACGTTGCCGACGTCCTCGTAGGCCTCGAGGACGCCGGCCACCAAGCGGAACTGGTGGTGGCCGATCCCGATGACGTTGCCCTCGTCGACCGTCGCACGCCCCACGGGCCGGCCGTCGAGGAACGTGCCGTTCTGGCTGCCGAGGTCGACGATCTCGTACCGGCCGCCCGCGACGACGTTGAGCTCTGCGTGGTAGCGCGAGGCGAGCATGTCGTCGGCGACCACCACGTCGTTGTCCGGGGCCCGGCCGATGCGAAGGCGCGGCGTGTCCGTTCGGAACACGCCGGTGAAGCGGCCCATGCGCACGTTGCCCCCAGCTGCGGGGGGCGCGCCCGCGGCCGCAGCCGGCGGCATGACGGCGGGCGGGACCACTGCTGCGACTACTGCCGGCACCAGCTGCAGCTCGTCACCTTCGAGGGGATCACCGAGCCGGAAGGTCGTCGCTTCGGTGATCGGGGCGCTGGTGACGCGCTGGCCGCCGAGGTAGGTGCCACCCCGGCTGTTGCGGTCCTCGAGCATCCACCCGGCGCTGGTCTGGCGGACGATCGCGTGCTCCCGCGAGACGTAGGGGTTGGCCGACACCATGTCGGCCGCCGGGTCTCGGCCGACGCGGATTTCGCGGCCGTCGTCGAACTGGTACTCCTGCCCGTTCAACCGCGCCCGCAACGTCGCCCCCACGGTTCGGGACGATACATCTGCATTTCGCGCTCGCAAGCAAAGCTTGCTCGGCGAGCTAATCGTGCTGCGGGCTCACGGCAAAGCCGCTCGCCCTCCGCCGCTTCTCTTTGGTCGGCATCCGTGGCGGCCGCCTACGGCGGCAAGAGCGGCCACCGACGGCCACCGCGTATTGTTCGGAACCTCTTATGGCGCCTGACCAGGAGGCGGTGGCTGCCGCCCTTCCGTTGTACGAGGTCGAGGGCGAGCTGGGGCACGGGGCGTGGGGCGTGGTGCTGGCCGGTCGTCACCGCCAGCTGCACCGCGACGTCGCCATCAAGCAGCTGCCGCGCGACTTCGGCGCCGACCCCGCCGTCCGCAGCCGCTTCATCGCCGAGGCCCGCCTCCTGGCCTCTCTCGAGCATCCCCACGTCGTCCCGCTGTACGACTTCGTGGAGCACGACGGCCTGTGCCTGCTGGTGATGGAGCGCCTGACCGGCGGCACCCTCTGGAGCCGAGCGCGGGCCGGCAACCTCACTCCGCAGAGCTCGTGTGCCCTGGTGCTGGCCACCCTCTCGGCCCTGCACTACGCCCACCAGCGCGGCGTGCTGCACCGGGACGTCAAGCCCGAGAACCTCATGTTCTCGGCCAAGGGCGACCTCAAGGTCACCGACTTCGGCATCGCCAAGGTGGTGGGCGGCGCCGCCACCGTCGCCACCCGTGCAGGTGACGTCCTGGGGACGCCGGCGTACATGGCCCCGGAACAGGCGATGGGCGAAGAGCTCAGCCCCGCGACCGACATCTACGCGGTCGGCACCGTGCTCTATGAACTGCTGTCGGGGACGCTCCCGTTCCCAGAGGACAGCAACCCCGTCGTCATGCTGTACCGCCACGTCCACGACGAGCCCAAGCCCCTCCTCGACATCGCCCCCCACGTGCCGTTCAAGCTGGCGGAGGTCACCCAGCGAGCGCTGGCCCGTGACCCGGCCGACCGCTACCACGACGCCGAGGTCTTCGCCGTCGCCCTGGCCGAAGCGGCGGTGCAGACGTGGGGGCCGGGCTGGCTGCCCGCCAGTGGGATGACGCTGTCCACGTCCGGTCCGGTGTTGAGCGCCGCCACCGGCCAGGGCGGCCCGCCGGCCGAGACGATGGCGCCCCGTCACGACACGCCGCGCGAGACCCCAATCGTCGAGGCCATGCCGTCGCCCGAGCTGGTGCCGGTCAACTCCCTGCTGCCCGACCTGGCGCCCAGCGCGCCGCCGCCGAGCGAGCCATCGGTCGCGGCATCGTCGGCGGCCGCATTCCCGGCCCCCGAGACCCAGGCCGCCCCTCGCGTGCCTCCGCCGCCCCCCACGTCCGCGCCGCCCCCGCCGCCCCCGTTATCGGGACCGGCACCAGCGCGCGGGCGCCGCCCGTGGCTGGTCGCCATCCCGATCGCCGTGGCCCTCGTCATCGCTCTCATCGTCGCCGTACTCGTGTCGGGCGGCGGCTCGAACAAGACCGTGCGCACGCAGGCGGCCACCGCCCTCGACCCCGGGCAGTGGGCGCCCTTGCAGAGCGCACCCACGCCCCGCCAGGAGCTGGCCTCTGCGGTTCAGGGCGGCGTGGTGTGGGTGCTCGGCGGTCTGAACGGCGGTGAATCCACGTCCGCGGTTCAGAACTACGACCCCGCCGCCAACGCCTGGCGGCCCGGCCCCGACCTGCCCTTGCCGCTGCATCACGAGATGGCCGCCACCTTCAAGAACGAGGTCGTGGTTGTCGGCGGCTGGGTCCCCGAGAACGGTGTGCTCACCGCCAAGGTCTCCGACCAGGTCTTCGTGCTGCGGGGCGGCAAATGGGTCAGCCTTCCCCACCTCAAGCACGCCCGCGCCGCGGGCGCGGCAGCGGTGGTCGGCGACAAGCTCGTCGTTTTCGGCGGACAGGCCGACGGCAAGCTCGTGCCCCAGACCGAGGTGTGGGACGGCACGAGCTGGAGCGACGGGCCCAACCTCCCCACGCCGCGGGACCACCTGGCCGCCGCGTCGGACGGCACGTACGTCTACGCAGTCGGCGGCCGGAACCTCTCGGCCGACAAGAATCTGGGTGCTCTCGACCGTTACGACCCGTCGGCCAAGACGTGGTCGAAGCTCCCCGACATGCTGACGCCGCGCGGCGACCTGGGTGCCTCCGTCGTGGGTGGTCGCGTGGTCGCGGTCGGAGGCGAGAGCGCCACCGGCGTCTTCTCGACCGTGGAGTCCTACGACATCAACAAGCGCACGTGGTCGTCGCTGCCGCCGATGCGCACGGCGCGCCATGGGCTCGCGGTCGACACTGTCGGGACATCGGTGTTTGCCCTCGATGGCGCCATAATCCCGAGCCACGGCACGTCGACCAGCGTTGCCGAGGTACTCCCGTTCACACCCGCGAGCGGCACGCAGTCAACGTCCGCCGCGGGCGGGTCGTCGCCGTGGAGGGCGGTGCGCGACGCCCCTATCGCTCTCCAAGAGGTGGGGAGCACTGTCCAAGGAAGCGTCGTGTGGGTGGTCGGCGGACTGGACGGCGCCCTCAACCCCACCAACGAGGTCGCGGGCTACGACACCACCATCGACAGCTGGACCACTGGGCCGCCGCTCCCCACGGCCCTGCACGGCGCCATGGCGACGACGTACCACGGTGAGGTCGTCGTGCTCGGTGGCTGGGCGATGCAGGGAGGTCAGGGCACCTCGAACCAGGTGTTCGCCCTTCGAAACGGGGGATGGACCCCCTTGCCGCCCATGCCGACGCCACGTGCCGCCGGCGGAGCCGTCGTCGTCGGAGACCGGCTGGTCGTCGCCGGCGGACAGGCGGAGGGCCACGACGTGGCCGAGACCGACGTCTTCGACGGCACGACATGGACGAAGGCCGCACCGATCCTGACCCCGCGTGACTACCTCGCGGTCGTGAGCGACGCCGGATTCGTGTACGCCGTCGGCGGCCAGCAACTTGATGGCAATCACGACGTGGATGCATTCGAGCGCTTCGATCTGAGCACAGGGAAGTGGACCAAGGGTCCGGCCCTTCGGTCGCCGCGACACGGGCTCGGCGCCGCCGTTGTAGGTGGCAGGCTGTACGTCGTCGGTGGAGAGACCGCGACAGACGTGCTCGGCACCGTCGAGTCCTTCGAACTCGCCACCGGTTCGTCGTGGGATCCGGGTCCCTCGATGCGCACGCCGCGCCACGCCCTCGCGCTGCAAACCGTCGGTTCCGCGATCTACGCCATCGACGGCGGTGCCGCCATGGGCGGCAGCCGCCCGACCAAGGTGAACGAGGTTTTGCGCCCGTAATCCTTGCGCCAAACACGAACCTGCGTGCCCCCGGTAGGATTCGAACCTACGCACCCGGCTCCGGAGGCCGGTGCTCTATCCCCTGAGCTACGAGGGCGGGGAACGTTTGATCGTACTCCCGCCGGTACGATCTCCCGATGGCCCTGTCGGTGCTGGTTGTCGACGACGATCCGGTGATCCTCCGCCTGCTGCAGGTCAACTTCGACCTGGAGGGGATCGAGGTCGTCACCGCGGTCGACGGCGACGAGGGCCTCAAGCTCGCGCAGAGCAACCCGCCTGATCTTGTGATCTCCGACATCATGATGCCGAAGGTCAACGGGCTCGAACTGCTGGCCGCGTTGCGCTCGTCGCCGGACACCGCATCCCTGCCGGTGATCCTGCTCTCGGCCAAGGCCCAGGTCGCCGACGTGCAGCGGGGGCTCGAGCTTGGCGCCGACGACTACGTCACCAAGCCGTTCGATCCCCTAGAGCTGATCGACCGGGTCTACAAGGTCCTGGCCAAGTCCCGCCGGTAGGCGACGATGATCCAGGACGACCTTGCCGACGCGCTGCGCGCCGCCGTGGCGCGAGTCGGTGTCGACGCGCCCGACGTCATCCACCTCGAGCGCCCGGCCCGCCGGGAGCACGGGGACTGGTCGAGCAACGTCGCGATGGCGACGGCCAAGCAGGCAGGTCGCAACCCACGCGAGCTGGCCACCGAGATCGCCAAGGTGCTCAACGACAATCTCCCGGCGCACGTCTCGTCGGTGGAAGTGGCGGGGCCGGGGTTCGTCAACTTCCGCCTCCACGACAGCTGGCTGCACGACGTCCTGCGCGTTGTCGTCGAGCAGGGCGAGCCCGGCTACGCCAGGAGCGATGCGGGTGCGGGCCTCATGGTGAACGTCGAGTTCGTGTCGACCAACCCCACCGGACCGGTGCACGCGGGCGGCGGGCGGTGGGCGGCCTATGGCGACTCGCTCGCTCGGATCCTCGAGCGCAACGGTTACGCGCCGCACCGCGAGTTCTACCTGAACGACCGCGGCGTGCAGATGCAGCTTTTCGCCCAGTCGCTGCTGGCGCGGAAGCAGGGTCGCCCGGTGCCGGAGGGTGGCTACCAGGGCGAGTACGTGGCCGAATGGGCGGCCGAGATGCCGGACGACGCCGATCCGCTGGAGTGGGGCTACGAGCGCGTGAAGAAGGACGTCGCCGACACCCTCGACCGCATCGGCGTGCGCTTCGACACCTGGTTCAGCGAGCGTTCGATGGTGGAGTCGGGCGCGATCGAGGCGACGCTCGAGGACCTGCGGGCACACGGCGTCGTCTACGAGGCCGACGGTGCCGTATGGCTGCGGACGACCGAGTTTGGCGACGACAAAGACCGCGTGCTCGTGAAGTCCGACGGCGAGCCGACCTACGTCCTCCCCGACATCGCCTACCACCGCGACAAGTTCAACCGTGGCTTCCGGTTGCTGATCGACGTCTGGGGCGCCGACCACCACGGGTACATGCAACGCCTCAAGATCGGTATCCAGGCGCTCGGGCACGCGCCCGACGAGCTGGAGGTCATCCTCGGGCAGTTCGTGACGCTCGTGCGCGGGGGCGAGGAGGTCAAGCTCTCGAAGCGGTCGGGGAACGTGGTGACTTTGAGCGAGGTGATCGACGAGGTCGGTCCCGACGCGGCGCGCCTCACGTTCCTGCTGCAGTCCATCGACACCAAGCAACTGTTCGACATCGACCTGGTGCGCAGCGAGGCGATGGAGAACCCCGTCTATTACGTGCAGTACGCCCACGCCCGCATCGCCTCGATCGAGCGGGTGGCGGCCGAGCGGGGCGTCGAGCGTCAGCCGCTGGGCGACGTCGACCTTTCGCTGCTGACCCACGAGCGTGAGCTCGATGTTTTGCGCAGCGTGGCCGAGCTACCTGACGTCGTGCGCCTGGCGTGCGTCGAGCGGGCGCCGCACAAGGTGACGACGTGGGTTCGCGAGCTGGCCGGCCGCTTCCACGGCTTCTACCACGACTGCTACGTCATGGGCACCGACGTCCCTCCCGAACTCACACAGGCAAGGCTGTGGCTCGTGGAAGCGGCTCGTGTCGGCCTCGCCATCGGCCTCGACCTGCTCGGCGTCAGCGCCCCGGACAGCATGTGAGCGACATGTGAGCGACACCGAGAGCAGCTACCGCCAGTACATCGGCAGCAACTCTGCCATCCGCCGCTACCTGCTGCCCAAGCACAGCTCGGTCACCGAGGACGGGCGCCTCTCGGTCGGCGGCTGCGACGTGCTCGACCTGGCCGACCAGTACGGCACGCCGCTGTTCGTCTACGACGAGCAGCACCTGCGCGACCGGTGCCACGAAGCGCTGAGCGCATTCGGAGACGGGGTCGCCTACGGAGGCAAAGCCTTCCTGTGCAAGGAGATGGCTCGGCTCGTCAACGAAGAAGGCCTGCACCTCGACGTGGCCACCGGCGGCGAGGCCTATGTCGCCCTCATGGCGGGTGTCCCACCCGACCGCCTGGTGCTACACGGCAACAACAAGTCCGACGAGGAGATCGGCACCGCGCTGCACGCGGGGATGGGCCGCATCGTCGTCGACAGCTTCGCCGAGCTGGACCGCATCGAGCGGATCGCGAGCGAGTTGGGCGGCACGCCGAGGCTCTCGATCCGGGTGACGCCCGGCGTCGAGGCCCACACGCACGAGTACGTGATGACCGGGCAGGTCGATTCAAAGTTCGGCCTCGGCCTGCAGAGCGGGGCGGCCCTCGAAGCGGTGCGCCGGGTGCAGGCGTCGTCCGCCATGGAACTGGTCGGGATCCACGCCCACATCGGGAGCCAGATCTTTCTTCTTCACTCGTATGTGAAGGCCATCGAGGTGCTGGCGCCGTTTGTCAACGAAGCCGGCGTCGAGGAGCTGTGCCTCGGCGGGGGACTGGGTGTGCCCTACGTCGAAGGCGAGGAGGCGCCGACGATCACCGAGTGGGCCTCGACGCTGAAGCAGGCGTGCGCGGATTTCGGGATCACGGCGCGCGTGACAGCCGAGCCGGGCCGTGCGATCGCCGCGACGGCCGGGGTGACCCTCTACCGCGTCGGCACCATCAAGGACATCCCCAACGTGCGGACCTACGTCGCCGTCGACGGCGGGATGAGCGACAACCCCAGACCCGTGCTCTACGGCTCGGGCTACGAGGCGTTCCTCCCTCGCCTCACCCTGTCCGAGCGCCCGTGGCAGGTGACGGTCGTCGGCAAGCACTGCGAGTCGGGCGACGTGATCGTGCGGGATGCTCGCGTGCCCCAGGAGCTCGGACCCGGCGACGTGCTGTGCACGCCGGTCACCGGCGCCTACGGCTACTCGATGGCGTCGAACTACAACAAGGTCCCTCGCCCGGCAGTTGTCTTTGTCCGCGGCGGCCAGAGCCGCATCGTCGTCCGCCGCGAGACCTACGAGGACCTGATCCGCCTCGACGAGTAGCACCAAAACCACTCAGAACGACTCGGCGTAAGAACACCTCTCCAAGTCTTGAGGATCGCCCGGGTTTGGGGCCGTTCGCGACGCGCGAAGCGAGACTTGGAGAGGTTTTGGAGATTTGCTGTCAGACGCGTCGGATGACGGCGTCCCGGAGCACGCGCTTGGCGCAGTTGCGGCCGACCATGCCGTGGACGCCACCGCCGGGATGGGTGGACGCCGAGCAGAGGTAGAGGCCGCGGATGGGCGTCGAGTACCGGAACCAGCCGGGGACGGGCCGGAAGACGAGCTGCTGGTCGAGCGCGTTGGAGCCGCCGCCCAGGTCGCCGTCGACCAGGTTCGGGTTGGCGGCTTCGAGGTCGGGCGGCGTGTGCACGGCGTGTCCGACGATGCGGCTGCGCAGCCCGGGTGCGTGCTGTTCGAGGCGGTCGAGCACCTGGTCGAGGAACCGGTCGCAGAGCTGCGCCCACTGACCTTCCCGCGGATGGGGCGGGACATGGGTCTCGAGCCAGATGACGTGTCCGCCGTCTGGCGCCCGGCTGGGGTCGGCGACCGTCGGCTGGCCGACGATCAGCATGGGAGCGTCTGGGAGCTCACCGGTTGCCACCTGCGTCGAGGTGCGGGCCATGTTGTCGAGGTCGCCGGTGACGTGGATCACGCCGCAGCGGTCGAGGTCGGCGCCGTCCCACACCGGTGGGCCGTCGAGGGCGAGGTCGACCTTGAAGACGCCGCTGCCATACCGAAAGCGGCGGATGCCTTTGAGGAACGTCGGCGGGAGGTACTCGGCCCCGACCAAGCCGAGGAAGAGCCGCGGCGGTCCGGCGTCAGCGAGCACGGCCCGGCGGGCGCGGAGGGCCAACCCCGCGGCCGTCTCCACGCCGACGGCGCGCTTTCCCTCCACGACGACGCGAGTCACCTCCTGGCCGGTGAGGATGCGGCCGCCCGCGTCGGTGACGGCGGAGGCCAGGCCTTCGGCCAGCCGTCCCGCCCCGCCGACGGGCACCGGCATGTTGTGGCTCTGGGCGACCATGGCGAGGGCCATCGCCGCGGGTGTGCCCGCCGGGTCGTTGACGCTGACGTCGCTGTGGCTGATGCCGGCCGAGAACAGCGCCCTCGCCTCTTCGGACGCGAAGCGTTCGCGAGCGACGACGGCGGTGGGCGCCAGGGCCATGCGCGTGGTGTCGATCGTGCCCCGCACACCTGCCGCGGTCAGGAACCGAGCCGTGGGTGCGACCGAAGGGATCGGGCTGAGGATGACGTTGAGGAACCGGCGCCCGACCGTCGTCCACCACCGGTACAGCTCGGTCCACGCCGGGCCGTCCTCGCCCTTGATCTGCCCGAGAGCAGTGGCGGTCTGAGCCGGATCGGTGCGCACGGCCGCGCTGCGACCGGGGCCCACCATGGCCGCGGCCGCCAGCTCGAACGAAGCCCACCGCACCCGGCGGTAGAGCTCGAGCTCGCGGAAGACCGGGGAGAAGTGCATCAAGCCGTAGAAGGCCGAGAAGGGATCGTGGACGTAGCCGGGCTGCGTCAGCGCCGCGCTGGCAACCGCACCGCCTGCCACTTCGTTGCGCTCGAGCACGGTGACCGACCAGCCGGCGCGCGCCAGCATGGCCGCGGCCACCAGCCCGTTGGGACCGGAGCCAATGACAACGGCATCGGTGACGTCAGAACTCACAGCTTGATCGTGGCGCCCTCGACCGCGGCGTCGACCGGCACCGGGCCGCCTCGGAAGCCCTCGACGATGGCGTCGATCTCGTTGTCGGTGCGGGGCGGGTCGTGGTGGAAGAGCAAGACCCGCCGGGCACCCGCTTCCCGCGCCAATCCCACGGGATAGTCGATCGCGGAGTGACCCATGAACGACCGTGACGGGAACTCGGCCGCCGTGTGCTGGGCGTCGTGGATCAGGAGGTCGACGCCGTCGGCCAGCGCCGTCGCCGCCTCGTGGTAGGGGCCGAAGCCGTCGGGACCCGGCCCGTACGTCACCGGGCTGTGGTCCGACAGATAGGCGAACGAGGAAGCGCCGTCACTGACGCGGTACCCGAAGGTCCGGCCGCCCTTGTGGGGGATCTCCCGCGCCAGCACCTGAAAGCCCTCGATCTCGTGCTCGCCCTCCTTGATGTTGTCGAACGTCCAGCCGTCTCCAAGCTGCCGCGGCCAGATGGGAAAGTGCGGCGGCGAGAAGGCGCGCCCGAGGAGCTCCTCGGCGTCCTCGCCCTGCTCCGGCAACAGCAGGGTCACCTTCGCGCTCGGGTGATAGCCGGCCGGGAAGAAAGGCAGGCCGTGGGTGTGATCCCAGTGCAGGTGACCCAGGATGATCGTGCCGACGAAGGCTTCGCCCCCGATCGCCTTCGACAGCTGCTGCAACCCGGTCCCGGCGTCGAGCACCAGCCGCGGCTGTTCGTCGTCGTCAGAGAGGACGGCGATGCAGGAGGTGTTCCCTCCGTACCGGACGAAATCCGGTCCCGGCGCCGGCGTCGAACCCCGAACGCCGCAGACCAGAAGCCTCACCTATCGATTCTCTTCCTTCCGGTGACCCTGAGCCACTTCGGCGAGCGCCTTCTTGTCGACCTGGTCGCCGGGGGCGACGGCCACCTTCACAGGGGTGAGCGCCCGCAACGTCAGTGTGCGCGTGCCGCCCTCGAGGATGGCTCGCTCGCCGAGGATGGCGCCGGGACCAAGCTCGTTGACCTTCTCGCCATCGAGCTCGGCCGCCAGCACACCGTCGAGGAGCAGGAACAGTTCCTCGCCTTTCTGCCCCTGCTCCACGAGCGTCGCGCCCTCTTTGATCCTCTTGATCTTCGGCTTCTTGCCGCCGCGCATGATCGTGCTGCTCAGCTGGCGCTCGAGGGCCGTCTCGACGGTCGTCACGAAGGCGGGTGAATCCTCGTTGCCCCACGGCGTGTGCTTCTTGCCGAAGACCTTCGTGTACCACTCCTTGAAGTCGATCATTCCCGACTTGGCGATGAGCTTGCCCTCGCCGTCGTACACCCAGTGCCGCGGGAACGGCGTGGCCCCCGTCATCTCGGACTCGACGCGGCCGTCGGCGTGCAGCGTGAGCTTGAGCGTCGTCCAGACCGTCGGCGGTCGGAGCTGGATGTAGGGCTTGCGCCGCACCCGCCGCGGGGCGGGCATGCCCGGTCGCCCACCGCACGTCTGCACGAACGTGGCGGTCGTCTTCGTGATCTTGGGCTTGGGCCGGATGTCGGGGAAAGCCGTGGCCTGGAAGACGATTTCCTTGGGGCCGAGCTTCATGTGCGTGCAGTTGAGGACCGTCCCGCCCGACTGGCCGAAGTCGATGATGCGCCCGTCTTCGACACGGATCCACGCCCGGAGGTGGTTGGCGAAGCGGAACTGGTCGTTGTCGCGCATCTTCTCGAGGTCGTTGACATCGATCACGTCGGGTAGGGGTTTGTCGTAGTGCGCCAGGCCCCCGACCTCGAACGGCATCTTGACCATGCCTTTGATGGCTTCGGACGGGATCCAGGAGACCGAGGTGATCGACGACTCGATGCGCATGGGACGCCTCCTCCCGCGGGGGTCGTTCCCCGCTCCTAGACCCTACGCAGGCGTCGGGCGACGCCCAAGGGGGTCACCCGGCATCCCCGCCGGGGGTTGCCACCCCCCGTGGTCGGGTGGCAGCCTCCCTTGACCTTTCGGCTCGCGCGAGGCCAAATGGCCCCGTGCTGGACGGGCGTATCTCCGTCTTCCTGGCGGATGACAACCTCATCGTGCGGGAG
Organism: Acidimicrobiales bacterium; assembly: GCA_035948135.1. Taxonomy (GTDB): domain Bacteria; phylum Actinomycetota; class Acidimicrobiia; order Acidimicrobiales; family AC-14; genus CADDZP01. The sequence goes on from DASZJL010000219.1 coordinate 13,564, forward strand.
GGCGTGCGCGCCCTGTTGAACCTCGAGAGCGATTTCGAGGTCGTCGGCGTGGCCGGCGACTACGACGAGCTGGTCTCGGGCGCGGAGGAGGCAGCCCCGCAGGTCATCGTCACCGACATCCGCATGCCGCCCACGTTCCAGCGGGAGGGCATCGACGCCGCCAACGAACTGCGCAAACGGCACCCGGGCACCGGTGTCGTCATCCTGAGCCAGTACGACGACCCCGAGTACGCCATCTCTCTGTTGAGCGAGGGCTCCGAGGGCCGGGCCTACCTGCTCAAGGACCGCGTCGCCGAAGGCGACCAGCTGGCGCGGGCGGTGCGGGCCGTCGCCACCGGTGGTTCGATGCTCGACCCGAAGATCGTCGAGGCCCTCGTCAACCCAGTTGCCGAGGCGGGCACGGTGAGCGAGGCCGACGAGGAACTGATCCGGCTCATCGCCGAGGGGCGCACGATCAAGGCCATCGCCGCCGCCCAGCACACCACGCCCGCGGCCGTGTCCGACGCCATCGAGGAGCTCTTCCTGAAGCTGGCCAAGGAGGCGAGCGCGGGCACGGCCAGTGGGCTGCGTCGCCTTCGCATGCTGCACCAGGCGATCATCGATCGCGAGGAGCGCGGCGAGTCGCTGAGCAGGCTCCTCCCGGGCGGGGTCGCCGACATGGTGCAGAAGGGCGGCGGGAAGCTCGGCGAGACGACCGAGCTCGTCGTCACCGTGCTGATGGGGGACATCCGCGGCTACACCACGATCGCCGAAGTGGCCGACCCGTCAGCGCTCGCTCGCCAGCTCAACGACCACCGAGCCCACATGAACCACGCCATCCTCGGTGAGGGCGGCACCGTGATGCAGTTCGTGGGCGACGCCGTCATGGCGGTGTTCGGTGCCCCCGTGCCGCAGGCCGACCACGCCGACCGTGCCCTGCGCGCTGCCGTCGCGATGCACGCCGCCCAGCGAGAGGTCAACGAACGCTGGGCAACCGAGGGACTCCCTGCGTTCAACCTCGGCATCGGCCTGTCGACCGGCGAGGTCGCGGGCGCCCTCCTGGGGTCCGAGGAGCGGCTCGAGTACACGATGGTCGGCGATACCGTGAACCTCGCCAACCGGCTGCAACAGTGGGCCGAGGCGGGCCAGACGGTGCTCAGCGAACCGACCTTTGACGGCCTGAGCGAACCCGTTGCCGCCGAGCGCCTCGAACCCGCCCTCGTGAAGGGCCGGCAAACACCAGTCGCCGCCTACCGCATCGCCGCCGCCGAGGGCGCCGGGATGCCATCTCACTGAGCAATTTGAACTGCAACGTCATGTCAACAAAGGAGTACTGATGGGGCCCGAAGACAACGGCAACACCGTTCTCGACTCCACCGTCGCCGACGGGGCCGCAGTCAACACTGGCAATGTGCTGGACGTCAGAGGCCTGCGCAAGACGTACGAGTCCGAGGGCGTCCCCGTGCGCGCCTTGCGCGGCGTCGACTTCCTGATGGAGCCGGGCGAGTTTGTCGCGGTCATGGGACCGTCGGGCTGTGGCAAGTCCACGCTCCTCAACATGGTGGCGGGGCTCGACACACCCACCGACGGTGAGATCAGCGTCGCCGGCGAGTCGCTCGTCGGCAAGGACGAGAACGACCTGGCGCGCATGCGCCGGCGCCACATCGGCATCGTCTTCCAGTTCTTCAACCTGCTCGAGGGCATGAGCGTGCTCGAGAACGTGACGCTCCCCGCCATCATCGCCGGCATGCCGCGCCGGCAGGCCGAGACCAGGGCGCGCGACCTTCTCGACCTCCTCGGCCTCGCCGACAAGGCGAGGAACGCGCCGGGGGTGCTTTCCGGTGGGCAGCGCCAGCGCCTCGCGATTGCGCGGGCCCTGGCCAACAAGCCGACGCTCGTGCTCGCCGACGAGCCCACGGGCGCCCTCGACTCGGCCGGGGGCCTCGAGGTCCTCGAGCTGTTCCGGCGCCTCCACTCCGGCGGTCAGGCGATCCTCATGGTCACCCACGACCAGAAGGTGGCCGACGCCGCCTCGCGTATCGTCCGCATGCGCGACGGCCGCGTCGACGACGGCACCGAAGAAGACATGTCCGTCACCATCACCGAAACCATCACCAGCACCACCTGGGAGCCGTGAGTGGGCTGGTGGCGAGCGCAGCTCGCCAGCAACCGCTCGGGACTGAGCGCCGCCGAAGGCGGCACGATTATGCCCGTCAGGGCCTGAGATGGCCCCGCGGGCTTCGTCGTTGACGAACCCGCCAGAACCCATCGAACCACCCGCCACCACATGATTGCCGTACTGCTCCGGGTCCGCTCCGACCTGCGCGCCCGCTGGCGCTCATGGCTCGGCCTCACGTTGATCATGGGAGTCGCCGGGGGCGCCGTTATCGCCGCCGCGGCCGGCGCTCGCCGAACCGATAGCTCCTACTCGCGGTTCCTGCGTTCCGCCGCGGCTCCGGACGCGCTGGTCTTCGAGCCGAACGACCCTTCGTTCGCCTCGATACCTCCCGACAAGATCGCGTCGCTTCCCCAGGTTGCGGCGACCGCGCCACTTGTCGGCTACACCCTCACCGAACCCAACGTGAACCTGGTTGCCGCGCCCGACGACCGCTACGGCACCATCGTCAGCCGTCACAAGCTGTTGTCCGGGCGGCGTCCGGTGCGGGCCGACGAGGTGATGGTGAGCTTCGTGGTCGCCGACAACCGCCATCTGCACGTCGGCAGCACGCTCACCTTGCACATCCTTCCTCGATCTGAAGATCCCGAGGCCGAGGCGCCGCCGCCGCTTCCGCTCCGCCTCCACGTGGTGGGGGTCGAGGCCACCCCCGGCGAGTTCCCGCCGCAGACGCAGACGGGGTTCAAATTTGCGTGGCTCTCGTCGGCGTTTGTTCGGGAGAACATTGGTCGCTTCGTCGAGAATCACGCGACCGCTGTCCGCTTGAACCCGGGTGCGGGATCGCTGACGTCGTTTCTCCACGCCACCGATCGCCTCGGCGGTGACCGGCCGACGTCGGTGTACCGGTTCCGCGACCAGGCGGCAAACACGCAGCGGTCGATCCACCTGCAGGCCGTGGCCCTGTGGTTGCTGGCTGGGCTCCTCGGCGTCACCGCGGCACTGATCCTCAGCCAATTGTTCTTTCGGCAAGCCCTGCTCGAAGGGCGCGATCACGCGTCCCTCCACGCTCTCGGCATGGAGAGGGACCAGTTATGGGCCATCGGCATGGGACGAGCCGCGCTCATCGGCGCGGCGGCCGCAGTCGTGGCGGTCGTCACCGCAATCGCGCTGTCGCCGCTCACGCCTGTCGGCATCGCCCGCATCGCCGAGCCGAGACCTGGCGTATCGACGGACCTGTTCGTGCTGGCGTTGGGCGCGCTGGGCACCGTTGTCCTGGCGCTCGCGGCGGCGGCCTATCCCAGCTGGCAGGCGGCGCGGCCGCCGTCGACTGCCGACGAGGCGCGAGCCTCGGGCCCCACGGCCCTCGGCGACGCGCTGGCGCGGGCGTCGGTACCACCACCGGTTGCCGCCGGCGTCCGCCTTGCCCTCGACCCCGGCCGCGGCCGGTCGGCCGTGCCGGTGCGGTCGACGGTGATCGGCGCCGCGCTCGGGATCGGCGCCCTTGCCGGTGCCCTCGTCTTCAACGGCAGCCTGGCCCACCTCCTCGGCACGCCGCGGCTGTATGGCGTGGCGTGGGACGCCCGCATCACGACGACGGGCGCGGGTGGGGTCGCCGATGTCGCGGCTGCGGTGCAGCGCGACGCCGACGTGCGTGACCTGGCCATCGGGTACGTGGGCGTGGGGCTCGAGATTCGATCGGCGCGAGTCGACGCCATCGTCCTGCAGCCGCTCGCCGGATCGTTCCAGCCGCGGGTTCTCGAGGGCCGGCTGCCGCTGGGACCCGACGAGATCCTCCTCGGCAGCCGGACGCTTAGTCAGGTGCACGCCCGCATCGGCGACCGCGTGCCGGTGTCGATACTCGGGATCCCCGGCGACGTCGCTCTGCAGGTCGTTGGGCGCGGCATCATGCCGAGCACGAGTGACGCCGCCGGCCTCGGCACCGGCGCGTCACTCAGCATGGAGGCGGCCCGCCGCCTGATCTCGCCTGCCGCGACGCCGCCGAACCTCGACAACCTGGTCGTCCGCTTCGGCCCGGGCGTCGACGCGGCCGTAGCGCGGGCACGGCTCGCAGACATCGTGTCGGCCTTCGGGCCCACCTTTGTCGTCGTGGCGCCCGACAGGCCCAACGACGTCGTCAACTTCGGGCGCGTCCAGGGGCTGCCATTGGCGCTGGCAGGTTTGATGGCGGCGTTGGCCACCGCCACTCTCGCCCACCTCCTGGTGACGTCGATCCGGCGGCGCGGCCGTGAGCTCGCAATCGTCAAGACACTGGGGTTCGTTCCGAGGCAGGTGCGAACGGCGGTCGCCTGGCAGGCAACGACGCTCGCCATCGCGGCCATGGCCATCGGCGTGCCCCTTGGTATCGCGGCGGGTCGGTGGGCGTGGATCGTGTTCGCTCGCAACATCGGCATCGTTCCCGCACCGGAGGTCCCCATCCTCGTGCTTCTGCTGTTGGTGCCGGGCACCATCATCGTTGCCAACCTCGTCGCCGTCGTGCCCGGCGAGCTGGCCGCCCGACTGCGCCCCGGCCGGGCGTTGAGGGCCGAATGATGGCCGCCGCGGCGCGCGTGCGACCGGCTCTTGTGCTGAGATCGGAGTAGAGAAATGACAACCGCGCTCGAACGTGTGATGTCAGGCCCGGCGCCGGCGGAGGTGGCGAAGGAGCCAGGGCCGCCCAGCCCGGCCGCGCTGCTGTACGGGCCACTGGCGATCGTCATCGCCGTCGGCGGCGCCGTCGTGGCCCGCGACGCCCACGGTCAGGTCGGCCAGTGGGTGCGCGTGGGCTTGGTGGTGGCGTGGGCCATCGCCGGAATGGTGGCCACCCGGCGCCGGCCCGAGGAGCGCATTGGGCCCCTCGCCCTGCGCGCCACCGCCATCGGCGCGGTCGCCAGCGCGTGCGCCTCGCTTCTCGCGGCCGACGGCCACGGCGTCCATCTGTCCTCGGTCACCGTCGACCTCCTGCAGTTCGTCGAGGCCATCGCCGTCGGCGTGCTGCCGATCGCGGGCATGCACATCGTGCTCGGTCTGCCCGATGGGAGCTGCAAGGTGGCGCGCTGGGCGCTGGCCGCCGGGTACCCGATCGGCGTGGTCGTCGGGGTTCTGGTGTGGACGCAGCGGCCCGGGATCCTCCTGTGGCCGATCGTCCTCGAGTCGGTGTTGGCCGCCACCGTCGGCGTCATCGGCTCGAATCACCGGTACCGCCGCTCCACCGGCGTCGAGCGTCAGCGCATGCAGTGGTTCGGATGGGCCGTCGCCGTCGGCACCGAGGTCGTGCTGATCGTCCTCGCCCTGCGGGTGTTGGCCGGTTGGCCGCCGCACGTCGGCGTCGTCTGCGCGGCCGCCACCCTTCCCATCCCCCTCGCCATCCTCGTCGGTTCGTCCAACAAGCTCATCGGGCGCATCGACCGCCTGCTCGCCCAAACCGTGTCGATCGCCGGTCTCAGCTTCGTGGTCGTCGCCGTCTACCTCGTGATCGTGCTCGGCCTCGGACGGGTGCCGACCAAGAACGAGCGCTCGCTGCTCGTGCTGTCGATGATCGCCGCCGCGGTGGCGGCCGCGCTGTATCTCCCGACGCGGGAGCGTCTGGCGCGCTTCTCCAACCGCCTCGTGTATGGCGAGCGAGAGGCCCCCGACATGGTGCTGCGCACGTTCGGGAGCCGGCTGTCGCGAGCCGTCCCCCTCGACGAGCTCCTCCTGCAAGTGGCCGAGAGCCTGCGCAAGACCCTGGCGTTGACCAGCGCCGAAGTCTGGACGGGCTCGGGCGGCAGGCTCGAGCGCACGGTCACGGTGCCCGACACCAAGCGCGCTCACATCACGTTGTCGCCCGACGAGGAGACGGTCGTCGCCCGGGCGGGTGTGTCGGGGCCCGCGTGGCTGCAGGTGTGGCTGCCGCAGCTCCTTGCGGGGCGGGAAGACGCCATCATGCGGGTGGCTCCGATCACCCACTCCGGGCAGCTGCTCGGCCTGATCGTCGCCGTCCGGCCGCCGAACGGTGACGCCTTCCGCACCGACGACGAAACCGTCCTCGCCGAGCTCGCCCGGCAGGTCGGCCTGGCCCTGCACAACGTGCAGCTGGACTCGGCCCTGCAGGCGTCGCTCGATGAAGTGCGGCGTCAGGCCGAGGAGCTGCGCGCGTCTCGCGCCCGCATCGTCGCCGCGTCCGACGCCGCCCGCCGCCAAATCGAGCGCAACCTGCACGACGGCGCCCAGCAGCACCTCGTCGCCCTGGCCGTGAACCTGCGCCTGGCCCGGCAGCTGGCCGAGGCCGACCCCGAGACGTCGACGGCCATGCTCGACCAGCTGGCCCACGACTTGCAGGAAGCGGTGCAGCAACTGCGCGACCTGGCCCACGGCATCTACCCACCACTGCTGATGGACCGCGGACTGGTGGAGGCGCTGCAGGCCGCGGCTGGGCGGGCCGCCCTCCCCACCGACGTGGAGGCCGAGGACCTCGGCCGCTTCAGTCCCGACCTGGAAGCAGCCGTCTACTTCTGCTGCATGGAGGCGCTGCAGAACGCCGGCAAGCACGCGGGCGAGGGCGCGACCGCGACAGTCAAGGTCTGGAAGGAGGAGGGCGCACTTCTCTTCGAGGTCGCTGACAACGGCGCGGGCTTCGACGCCGGATCGCGATCGCACCTCGGCGCCGGCTTCACCAACATGAGCGACCGGGTGGGTGCCATCGGCGGCAGCCTCAAGGTCCAGTCAGCGCCGGGCAAGGGCACCAAGATCTCGGGGCGCATCCCGGTCTCCGAGACCGCGCCCGCGCCCACACCGGGCGCCGCGGTCTAGGCCTCCGCCGTCGAACGGGGGGCGTCGCCGTTGGGCCCCGACCCGTCCCACGTGCTGCGCAGGACCTGGGGGCCGAACTCGTCCTTGTTGATGTAGGCGGCCGCGCCCTGGGCCAGCGCGTCGGCGGGGAGGTCGTCGGCGGGGTAGGTCGACAGGAGCACGACGCAGACGTCGGGGTGGGCCTCGTGGATGCGCCGGGACGCCTCGATCCCGTTGATCCCGGGCATGTTGATGTCCATGAGCACCAACCTCGGGTGCAGGGCGTCGACCTGGGTGACGGCCTCCTCGCCCGTCTCGGCCTCGCCGACGACCTCGAAGCCCGGGGTCACGCGAACGACCGTCTTGGCCGCCATTCTGAACGGCAGCTGGTCGTCGACGACCAGAACGGAGACGGCGTCGTCTGCCACGGCCCCTCATCGTCCCATTTCGGACACCCCATTGCCCATGGTGAGGGCATGTGTCCCGGGGGTGGTGGAAACCCCCCAGGGGGGCCGTCAGGGCCGCTTGTCGCTCAGGAAGAGGAGGACGGCCTTCACCCGGCGGTGGATCTCGGGCTCTTCGCCGAGGGCGAGCTTGGAGAAGATCGAATTGATGTGCTTCTCGACCGCACGTTCGGAGAGCACGAGCGTCTCGGCGATGGCGGCGTTGTTCTTGCCCTGGGCCATCTCCGACAGGATCTCGGTCTCCCGCGGCGTGAGCAGGCGAAGCGGCGACTCGGCGGCGCGAGAGCGGGCCGCGACGAGTGCGTCAATGACCTTGGGGTCGATGACCGACCCACCGCGCGCCACCTCCTGGATCGCGCCCGTCAACTGGTCGCCGTCGGACACGCGTTCCTTCAGTAGGTAGGCGCGTCCCTGCGAGCCGTGCTCGAGGAAGGAGAGCGCATACTGGGGGTCGGCGTACTGGCTGAGCACGACGACGCCCGCCTCGGGGTGCTGCTCGCGCAGATGCTCGGCCGCCCTGATGCCCTCGTCGGTGTTGGTGGGAGGCATGCGGATGTCGGTCAGCACCACGTCAGGCTTCTCCTCGTCGATGGCCTTGAGGAGTGAGTCGAAGTCCTCGCACACCGCGACCAGATCGAGCTCGGGCTGGGCCTCGACGAGCTGGCGGATGCCCTCGCGGACGAGGTAGTGGTCCTCGGCGAGAACGACGCGGATAGCCACGACCCGAGATTACTTCTCGCCTTCTTTCCGACTCGGTCCGCTCCTTCGGAGCGGAAGCGCCTTCGGTGCGATCGGAAAGAAGCCGAGCCCGGTACCTTCACGTCATGGATCCGGCCACCGTCAGGGTGGGATTGCTCGGGTGCGGCAACGTGGGTGGCGCCCTCGTCGAGTTGATCGGCGAGCAGCGCGAGGCCATCGCCGACCGCACCGGGCTGCGCCTCGAGGTGGCCCGGGTCGCCGTCAGGAACACGGCCAAGCAGCGGGCGGTCGAGCTCGACTCCGATGTCCTGACCAACGAGGCCCTCTCGGTGGTCGAGGACCCGTCGGTCGATATCGTCGTCGAGCTCATCGGCGGCATCGAGCCCGCCCGCGAGCTGATCCTCACCGCCCTCCAGAACGGTAAGGCGGTGGTCACCGGCAACAAGGAGCTGCTGGCGAACGTCGGCGGCGAGCTGTTCGAAGCGGCCGAGAAGGCGAGCGTCGACCTCCTGTTCGAAGCGGCGGTGGCCGGGGGCATTCCGTTGATCAGGCCGCTGCGCGAGTCGCTGGCGGGCGACCGCGTGCGACGCATCCTGGGCATCGTCAACGGGACGACCAACTTCATCCTCACGCGGATGACCGAGGAGGGCTCGACGTTCCACGAGGCGCTCGCCGAGGCCCAGGAGCTGGGGTACGCCGAGCGCGACCCCACCGCCGATATCGAGGGGTTCGACGCCGCATCGAAGGCGGCCATCATCGCCACCGTCGCGTTCGGGGTGCGCGTCGTCGCCGGTGACGTGTACCGGGAGGGCATATCCGGAATCACCGCTTCCGACATCGCATTCGCCGGTCGCCTGGGCTATGTCGTGAAGTTGCTGGCTGTCGCCGAGTCCGACGAACGGGGCGTCGTCGTGCGTGTGCACCCGGCGATGGTGCCCAGTGACCACCCGCTGGCGGCCGTGCGTGAATCGTTCAACGCCGTTTTCATCGAGGGCGCCGCCGTGGGCGACCTCATGCTGTACGGACGGGGCGCGGGCGGTCGTCCAACGGCTTCGGCAGTCTTGGGCGACGTCATCGACGCGGCCGCCAACCGCCGCCGCGGCACCCACGCCGGGCTGGGACTGCTCGGCAAGGCGCGCATCCGTCACATCGAGGAGCTGTCGTCGCAGTACTACGTCGCCCTCGAAGTGGTCGACCGCCCTGGTGTCCTGGCCGCCGTGGCCGGCGTCTTCGGTGCCAACGGCGTCTCGATCAAGCAGATGGAGCAGGAGGGCATCGGGGACGACGCCCGCCTCATCCTCATCACCCACACCGCCGTCGAACGCGACATGCAGGCGACGCTCGGCGACCTCCGCGACCTCGACGTCGTCGACCGCGTCGGCAGCCTTCTGCGCGTGGTCGGCCCGGAGTAGACCATGCCCGTGGGCTGGCGCGGCGTCATCGAGGAATACCGGCCGTTCCTCCCCGTCGACGCCGACACCCCGGTGGTCACCCTGCTGGAGGGCGGCACGCCGCTGCTGCCCGCGCCGCGTCTGTCCGAGCGCATGGGCGCCAACGTGTTCCTGAAGTTCGAAGGGCTGAATCCCACCGGGTCGTTCAAGGACCGGGGCATGACCTTGGCGATCTCCAAGGCGGTCGAGGAAGGCGCCAAGGCCGTGGTGTGCGCCTCGACGGGAAACACGTCGGCCGCGGCTGCGGCCTACGCGGCGCGCGCCGGGCTCACGTGTGCCGTGCTCATCCCCGAAGGCCACATCGCCCTCGGCAAGCTGGCCCAGGCGCTCATCCACGGCGCCAAGGTGCTGCAGGTGCGTGGCAACTTCGACCAGGCCCTCGCCATCGTCCGGCAATTGGGGGAGAAGGCGCCGGTCACCGTCGTCAACTCCACGAACCCGTTCCGGCTGGAGGGCCAGAAGACGGCGTCGTTCGAGATCGTGGACGCCCTCGGCGACGCGCCCGACGTCCACTGCATCCCCGTCGGCAACGCCGGCAACATCACCGCGTCTTGGAAGGGCTACCGCGAGTACCAGGACGCGGGGCGGACCACCAAGCTGCCGGCCATGGTCGGCTTTCAGGCCGCAGGCGCGGCGCCTCTGGTCCTCGGGCACCCCGTCGAGCACCCCGAGACCATCGCCACCGCCATTCGCATCGGCAACCCGGCCTCGTGGTACGGCGCCACCGCCGCGGCGTCGGAGTCGGGGGGCGGCATCCACGCCGTCACCGACGAGCAGATCCTCGAGGCGTACCGTTTTCTCGCCTCGGAGGAATCGGTGTTCTGCGAGCCTGCGTCGGCGGCGTCGGTCGCCGGCCTGTTGTCGGTCGGCGTGCCCGCCGGTTCGACCGTGGTGTGCGTGTTGACCGGTCACGGCCTGAAGGACCCCGACCGGGCCATCGCCCAGATCGCCGTCCCCGCCGCCGTCGACGCCGACTACGGCGCCATCAAGGCGGAGCTGGGGCTTTAGCAGTCTCGGTGTGGGGGCCTGAAGAGGTGCGCGCCGCGTGCGCGCAGGTCGTGGAGCGCGCTCGGCTCGTGCGCATCGACGACGAACGCCTCGCCGCGCTGGCGCGGAACCTGGTGGATGCCGACGAGCCCGACCCGATCGACGTCGACGTCGACTTCGCCGTCACCTTCAACGCCGTGAACTTCGGCTCCGGCTGGCACCCGTACATGTCGAAGATGCGCGGCAAATCGGGGAACGTCACGCTGTCGACGCGGCTGCGAGAGCGCTTCGATGCCGACGGACCGTTCACCGCCCAACAGCTGGCTCGCATGACGGCCGACGACTGCGCCCGCGTCTTCGGCCAGCACCTCCACCCGCCGGTCGACGAGCTGATGGGATTGTTCGCCCAGTCGTGGAACGACCTCGGGCGCTTCCTCCTCGACCGCTTTGACGGCTCGCTCCGCTCGTTGGTCGACGCGGCCCGCGGATCCGCCGTCGCACTCGTCGAGCTGCTCCAGGAGATGCCGATGTACCGCGACGTCTCCTCCTACGAGGCCGTCACCGTGCCGTTCCTCAAGCGGGCCCAGATCACGGCCTCGGACATCGGCGGTTTCTTCGATGTCGACCGGCTGACGCTTTTTGCCGACAACCTCATTCCGCACGTGCTGCGCGTCGAGGAGGTGCTGCGACTCGCCCCGGCGCTCGCCGATGCGATCGACCGCGCTGAGCTGCTCGAAGCAGGCGGGCAGGCTGAGGTCGAGCTGCGAGCAGCGGCAGTCGAGGCCGGCGAGCGAATGGCCTCCGTGGTCGGCGGTGCTCTGACGCCCCGGGAGATCGACAACCGCTTGTGGCGTTGGGGACAAGATCCCCGCTTCAAGGCGGCGCCGAGGCCCCGAGCCCGGACCTGGTTCTACTGAGCGGGGCGTGCGCCGACGGTCCCGCGTTGACACGCCCCGTGCGTGTCGTGGCACGCTGGGTGCAGGAGGACGGGCTGTTGGGGGCGAATCGAGGGGATATGTCGGTTCTGGCTCGTGCCGGGGCGGAACGAAGCCGCCGCCGGTACATGGAGCGATCGCTGGCCGCCATCCTCGCCGCGGCCGCGACGACCACGCTGGCGTCGCTCGTCGTCCCCCACTGGGCCAGGGTCAGCGACGTGACAATCGCCATCGCCGCTTGTATGGCGTATCCCGCCGCGGCCCTCCTGTGGTTCTCGGGTGGCCGGTTGCCGGACTGGGCGATGCAGGTGGTGATGGTGGCTGGCACGTCGCTCGTCGGCGTCGGCGTCTTGATGGCGGGCGCGGGCGTCGGGTCGGCCACCGTCGCCTTCCTCTACATATTCGTCGCCATCTACACGGCCCACTTCTTTCGGCCGGCCGTCGCCGCCGCCCACATCGGCTACGCCATCGTGTCGTTCGGCGTCGTGCTGGCATTGGTCCACGAGCGCACCGCGGCCTCCGAGTGGCTGTTCGTCGCCAGCGTCGTCGTCGCGACCGGCGTCGCGGTCGGGCGGCTGTCGGCCGAGGTACGGGCCCTCGCCCTACGCGACTCGTTGACCGGCCTCGGCAACCGCCGGGTGTGGGAAGAGGCGCTGCCCCGCCAGCTGGCGCTGGCGGCGCG
>DASZJL010000220.1:0-6697 GCA_035948135.1 Acidimicrobiales bacterium
CGCAAAGAACCAGAGCGCCTTAATGAGCGCTGAGAACAGCCACGACGGCTACGACGATCAGGACCGCAGCAGCGCCGCCGTGGAACACAAGGAAGCCACGGCCGACATCGCCTTCCTTGCGTCGGTTCGGTTGTCCGCGCCGCGACCGCAGGAATGCCGTGATCCCGAAGGCCGCGGTGAGGAGCAGCAGCCCGAGCATCACCGATGCCAACGTGGTGCCTCGTATGGCGAGGAAGAGGGCCAGGAGGACGAGCGTCGCCAGTGCGAGGGCGACGTGGGAAACGACGACCGCCATCGTGCCGTCGGGCGCGGACTGACGCTCGCCGTCGTACCACTCGACGAGGACCATGGTGCCGCCAAGGGCAGTCACCATCAGCATGAAGAACGCAAAGACACTCACGACGGGTGAGGTTTCTAGCTCGGGATGTCGGCCAGGGTCTTGTCGAGAAGCTCGGCCTGCTCCTGCTGGTGGACCGTGGCACTTCCGGACGCGGGGCTGGCCGACTCGACGCGGCTGACGTGGCGGAGGGTGAAGTCGTCGCGGAGCAGGCGGTGCAGGCGGGAGTGCACGAACGGCCAGGGACCCATGTTCTCGGGCTCTTCCTGCAGCCAGTAGACCTCCGACGCGCCCTCGTAGCGGGCGAGCACGTCGGCAATCTGCTGCTCAGGCCAGGGATAGAGCTGCTCGACGCGCACGATGGCGACCGGCGCTTTGGCCTCGTCCCGGGCCTTCATGGCGTCATAGGCAACCTTGCCCGAGCACAGCACGACGCGCCGAACGGGCGACGGATCATCGACCAAGGGATCGTCGAGCACTTCCTGGAAGGAGCCGGACTCGAAGTCCCCCACCGGTGACCGTGACGTGCGCGCCCGCAGGATCGACTTGGGCGTGAACACGACGAGCGGCTTGCGGACGTCGCGGCGCACCTGGCGGCGCAGGAGGTGGAAGTACTGGGCGGCGGTCGTGGCGTTGGCGACCTGGATGTTGTCCTCCGCGGCGAGCGTCAAGAAGCGCTCGATGCGTGCGGAGGAGTGCTCGGGTCCCTGGCCTTCGTAGCCGTGGGGCAGGAGGAGCACGAGCCCCGACGTCTGGCCCCACTTGTCCTCGGCCGCGACGACGAACTGGTCGACGGTGATCTGGCCGCCGTTGACGAAGTCGCCGAACTGCGCCTCCCACGCCACCAGCGCGTCCTTCTGCACGACCGAATAGCCGTACTCGAAGCCGAGCGCGGCGTACTCCGACAGCAGTGAGTCGAAGATGAAGAACCTGCCCTGGCCGGGGTCGAGGTGGGCGAGCGGCGCGTATCCGATGCCGGTCTCGTTGTCGACGAGCACCGCATGCCGCTGGGAGAACGTGCCTCGCTGCGTGTCCTGTCCCGAGAGCCGGACGTCGGCGCCCTCGAGCAGCAACGATCCGAGCGCCAGCGCCTCGCCGAGCGACCAGTCGACCTCGCCGCCGCCGTAGAGCTTCGCCCGAGCCTGGATCTGCTTGTCGAGCTTGGGATGGACGTGGAAGTCCGAGGGATACGTGTGCAGCGCGTCGACGATGCGGTCGAGCACGTCGCGGGACACGCCGGTATCGATGTGGGGGAGCACGCCGACGGTGGTGGGCGGCTTGGCGATGGGCTGCTCGGGCGGCGAGGACTGCTTGGTCTCCTCGAAAGCCTGGCTCATCCGCTTGGAGAAGTCCTCGAGGCTCTTCTCGGCTTCCTCGATGCTGATGTCGTCCCGCCGGACCAGCGCCTCGGTGTAGAGCTTGCGCACCGAGCGCCGATTCTCGATGCGCTTGTACATCAGGGGCTGGGTGTAGGAGGGGTCGTCGCCCTCGTTGTGGCCGTGGCGCCGGTAGCAGACCATGTCGATGACGACGTCCTTGTGGAACTGCTGGCGGAAGCCGAACGCCAGGCGGGCGACGCGCACACACGCCTCAGGGTCGTCGCCGTTGACGTGGAAGATCGGCGCCTGCACCATCTTGGCGACGTCGGTCGGGTACACCGACGAACGGGCCTCCTCGGGCCCGGTGGTGAACCCCAACTGGTTGTTGATCACCAGGTGCACGGTGCCACCCACGCGGTAGCCCGGCAGCGCCGACAGGTTCAGCGTCTCGGCCACCACCCCCTGGCCCGCGAAGGCGGCGTCGCCGTGGATGAGCAGGGCGAGAACCGGGAACGCCTCGCGCTCGTTGAGCTGGTCCTCCTTGGCCCGGGCCATGCCCTCGACGGCGGGGTCGACGGCCTCCAGGTGCGACGGGTTGGAGGCGAGGGTCAGCGGCAATTCGCGACCGGAGCGGCCGACGAACTTGCCCGACGCCCCGACGTGGTACTTGACGTCGCCCGAGCCCTGGACCGTGTCAGGGTCGACGTCGCCCTCGAACTCACGGAAGATCTGGCGGTACGACTTGCCCACGATGTTGGCCAGCACGTTCAGGCGGCCGCGGTGCGCCATGCCGAGCACCGCCTCCTGCGTCCCCTCCTGAGCGGCCAGGTCGAGCACTTCGTCGAGCAGGGGGATGGCGCTCTCGGCTCCCTCGAGACCGAAGCGCTTGTGGCCCACGTACTTGGTGCCCAAGAAGCGCTCGAAGGCTTCGGCCGCGTTGAGCCGGTCGAGGATGTGAAGCTGCTCGTCGGTGTCGAGCGCCGTGCTGACGCCCTCGACCTGCTCCTGGATCCACCGCTTCTGATCGGGTTCCTGGATGTGCATGTACTCGACGCCGATGCGCCGGCAGTAGGCGTCGCGCAGCACACCGAGGATGTCGCCGAGCGTCATCACGTCCTTGCCGGCGAGGCCGTCGGTGAAGAACTCGCGCTCCAGGTCCCAGATGGTGAGCCCATACGTCGCAGGGTCGAGCTCGGGGTGGGTGTGGGGCTCCTTCCACCGCAGCGGGTCGAGGTCGGCGATCAGGTGACCGCGGACCCGGTACATGTTGATGATCGTCTGGACGTGGACCTGCTTCTCGGCCTTCACCCGCTCGCTGTCGAGGGGGTTGACGTCGGGCCGCCAGTGCACGGGTTCGTAGGGCACACCCATGGCACCGAACACGTCTTCGTAGAAGTCGTCGGCCCCCAGCAGCAGATCGTGGATGCGCTGGAGGAACAGCCCCGACTCGGCGCCCTGGATCACACGGTGGTCATAGGTCGAGGTGAGCGTGAGGACCTTTGACAGCCCGAGATCGGCGATCACCCGCTTGTCGGCGCCCTGGTACTCGGCCGGGTAGTCGAGGGAGCCGACACCGACGATCACCGCTTGGCCCGGCATCAGCCGCGGCACCGATTGCACAGTGCCGATCGTGCCGGGGTTGGTGAGGGACATGGTCGTGCCCGAGAAGTCGTCGGGCGAGAGTTTGTTGTTGCGGACCTTGCGGATGAGCTCCTCGTACGACGACCAGAAGCCCTTGAAGTCGAGGGTGTCGGCGTTCTTGACGCACGGCACGAGCAGCGTCCGCGATCCGTCCTTCTTCTCGACGTCGACGGCGATGCCGAGGCCGACGTGGGTGTGGCGCACGACCTCGGGCTGATCACCGTCGCGGGTGAACGTCGAGTTCATGTTGGGGACCGTGGCCACCGCCTTCACGACGGCGTAGCCGATCAGGTGGGTGAAGCTGACCTTGCCCTGCCCGGTGCGCCCCATGTAGCCGTTCAGCACCTTGCGGTTGACCTCGAGGAGTCGGGCCGGCACCGTCCGAACGCTGGTGGCGGTGGGGACGGCCAGGCTGGCCTCCATGTTCTGCACGATGCGGGCCGCGGCCCCCCGGATGGGCTCGGCCTCGGCGTCGGCCTGTTCCTTCGGCTGGGACGCCGGCTTGGCCTGCGCCTTCTCGGCCTTCTTCTTGGGCGCCGGCTTCTCGTCCTCGATGGTCTCGCTGGCGGTCTCCGTGGCCGTCTGGACCGGCTCTTTCTCGGCCGGTTGGGCGCCGTCGCCGCCGCGCTCGTCGGCGAAGAAGTCACGCCAGCTCTCCGAGACTGAAGACGGGTCGGCGCGGTACTGGTCGTACATCTCGTCGACCAGCCACGCATTGGGCCCGAAGGTGGTGTCTTGCTCGGCCATTGCTTCGCGTCAATTCTACCGGTGCATCCCTCGTAGCCTTCGGGCTGCATGAGTCGGGCGCGCGTGGTTCGGTGGGTTGTGATCGGCGTCTGCGTCGGCGGCATCGCCGGGATGATCGTGGGATCCGTCGCCGACAACAACGACGTCGCCCTGACGTTCGGCCTCATCACCGCG
This sequence comes from Acidimicrobiales bacterium, assembly GCA_035948135.1. Classification (GTDB taxonomy): domain Bacteria; phylum Actinomycetota; class Acidimicrobiia; order Acidimicrobiales; family AC-14; genus CADDZP01. The sequence continues at coordinate 4,219 of DASZJL010000220.1, forward strand.
GCTGCGGTCCTGTGTCTGATGGTCGCCACGGCCGTGAGCCCGTCGACGACGCCAAGCGCGGCGGCCAGCGGGTTCGACGAGGCGCAGGCCGCCCGCGTCGAGCACCTCGTCCAACGTTTGGTAGCCGACGGGGCACGCGAAAATGACGTTCGGGACCTCGTCGGCGAGGCCGTTCGCCTCGGCCGGGGTACGCCCCAAACTCAGGAAATCCCTCACATTGCCGCCTCAGATGCCGATGATTGACACGTGGGTATGAACACCAAATGGAGCAGTCGGGCGGTCACCCGTCCTGTCGAGGCGGGGAACTCGGCCATTTGTGCCGTGTGCGACCAGCAGGTGAAATTCGCGGCTCGGAACAAGGCCTTCCAGGTGATCGCCAACGTGTACGAGAACGGCGTCTGGAATCGCGTCGAGCACTACCACGCTGAGTGCTACGAGGCCGCCGGCGAGCCCTACGGCACAGCTGCTTAATCCCTGAGCGCGAGCGCCAGCTCGAGGAACAGCCGGGTCGGCTGGGCCTTGGGGTCGGCGCCGAGCAGCGCCTCGATGCGGTTGAGTCGGTACTCCAGCGTGTGGCGGTGCACGAAGAGGTTGCGCGCCGCCGCCGCCAACGACAGGCCTGACGAGTAGAACTCGGTGAGCGACCGGAGCAGCTCCTCGCCCCGGCTGTCGGCGAGCACAGGTCCGAGCCATGCGTTCACGAATGCCTGGCGCTCGTCGTCGGGGCCGTCGAGCACGGCGGCCAACGGGACGACGTCCTCGTAGCGCACCACCGGCCGTCGCAGGTGAGCAGCGACGCGGGCCGCGGCGCGGGCCCGACGGGCGCCCGCCTCGGGATCGGTGGCGGGGGCCAGGCCCGCGCCCTGGATGCCGTCGAGCTCGGGCGCTTCGTCGCCGGACATGTAGCCGACGACGGCTCCCCCGACCCGGCCGACGATGGCATTAGGCAGGGCCCGACGAAGGCTGCGCACCAGCGCACCGACCTCCTGTTCGCCGACGTCGACCGCGACGCACCAATGCAGGGCCGCCAGCTCGACGCCGCGGCGCCGGGCCCGCTCGGCCAGCTGTTCGTCGGCCTCGCGCACGCCGGCCAGGACCTCGATGAGGGCCTGAAAGTCGTGCTCCTCGTCGGCCACGATCTCCTCGGCCGTCTCCTGGTAGCCGGCCGACACCGACGCCACCGCGGTCTCGAGCAGTTCGAGCATGGTGCGCGTCACGTCGTACAACACGTCGAGGCGCTCCTCGGGCGAGTCGGGCGCGAGCTCGACGATCTTCTGCCAGAAGCGGTGGGCCCCCACCTGGAAGGCGAGGAGCACGTCGGGGAGGGGGATGCCCTGCCCCGCCCGCCGGCGCCCGAGCGCCGCGAGGGCGGCCTCGAGCCCCTCGGGCGTCTCTTCCCGCCGCAGCCGGGACATGCCGACGAGCACGACGGCCTGGGCGCCGGCGCGCACATCCACCAGCAGGTCGGGCGTGGCCGCCGCGTACGACGGGATCGTCGCCCGGTACGCATCCATCATTGACTCGACGACCATGTCGATGTTCGCCTGCACGGCCTCGACGGCCCGGAGCACGGCCTTGGACGGCTGCTCCTTGGACACCCGGTCCATATCTCCCATCCCCCACCGCCCCCCAAAAGCGGTCATCGGGTCAGCCCCGCGACGCGACCCTCGCGCCCAAAGCTTCCCACACCGCCTCCAGGTGGTCGAAGGTTCCCTCCGGCGACCCCAGCAGGTAGGGGACAAGGTCCCGAAAAAAATTTTCGGGAGACTGGTTTCAAGGTCCGGAGACGGGGTAAAAACGAGGTCCCCAAGAGGAGTGCGGGCCATCCTGTGCTCCATCCCCCCAGTGCCAGAAGGCCCGGTCCGCCCCGGGCCTTCTGGTCGTTCTGGACCTCGACACATTGTCCAGACGGCCGCCTGCACTTAGGCACAAGCGTCCAAAGGGCGTTCGGTGGGGCCGTGGCGAACAACAAGCCATGCGCAGACGCCGGGCGGTCGTCGCCCTCCTCGCCGTGCTCGCCCTCGCGGTCACGGCCGTCCCCGCCCTCGGCACGTTCCCCTTCCCGGGCGGCACGGGCAGCGCGGGCGACGTCTACGACTACACCCGGTTGCACATCAACAACGGCGCCTGCCCGCCCGGGCCCGGGAGCGACCTCCCCAAGGGGTTCGACTGCAAGAACTCCTTCAAGCTCACCGACTATGCGCCCCAGCCCGGGGACTCTGACTACGACCCGATCACCGCCAACAACCCCCAGGAATTGTTCGGGGTCAAGGGGCCGGGAACCAACCATGCGTGGGAGTTGACGACCGGGCGGCCCGACACGCTGATCACGGTCATGGACAGTGGGATCCTCTGGAACACGCCCGAGCTCGCCAACAAGGTGCACCTCAACCGCGGTGAGCTGCCTGTGCCGTGCACGGCCGCTGCGACGTGTACGACGCGCTACGGCGGGACAGTGCAGGACTACGACGTGAACCAC
>DASZJL010000221.1:0-29699 GCA_035948135.1 Acidimicrobiales bacterium
CGTCGAGGTAGCGCCCGGCGCCGGTGTCGGCTTCGACCTGCTCGAAGGGACGACCCGTAGCGGCGGCGAGATGGCGGTGGAACTCGTCGAGCATGCGCTGCTTGTGGGCCACCCAGGTCTCGATGTCACGGGCCACGCCACGCACTCGCTCGTCGGGCTGGCAGAGGCGGAAGCGGGCATGAGGTGCAGCCCGCCGGACCTCGGCCGCAGCCAGCACACCCACGGCAGCGCCCTCGGCTCGCCCGACGCACACGGCGTGCACGGGGACGCCGAGCAGCCCGATGGTGTCGATCAGCACGAAAGCCGGCTCCAATGGTCCTCCCGGGCTGTCGACGTGAAGTTGCACAGGCTCGTCGCCCGACGCGTCGAGCGTCATGAGCTGGGCGGCGACGTCACCGGCACCGGCGTCGTCGAGCGGACCGCGGAGGAACACGATGCGGCGCTGGAAGAGCTGCGCCCGAAGCAGGTCGTCAGGCGACCTCATTTGGGGCCTTCCAGTCGCACGTCGAGGACGTGGCCGAGAGCGGCCGCGTAGCGCTCGAGGGTGGAGAGGCGGATGTCGGCTTCCCCCGACTCGAGGCGGGCGACAGCCGACTGGGACGTGCCCATACGCGCCGCAACCTCGGTCTGGGAGAGCCCGAGCTCCAGGCGCCGGGCCACGAGGTCGTCCACCATCCGCTCGCGGCGGGCGGCCATCTCCTTGAAGCCCGGGAAGACAGGGTCGTGCTTGCGCGCTGTCACTTCAACTACTAATCATCTCAACTGTGCTATCTCTAGAATGATATACCGAGTTCGAGATCGCAGCGATGGAGGCTGATGACGATGAGCGTAATCCCGACAGTCCTGGAGCAGTCGGCTCGCGGCGAGCGGGCGTTCGACATCTATTCGATGCTGTTGAAGGAGCGCATCGTCTTCCTGGGCCAAGAGGTCGACGACCAGATCGCCAACCTCATCGTCGCCCAGATCCTTTACCTCGAGGCCCAGGACCCCGACAAGGACATCAACCTCTACATCAACTCGCCCGGCGGGCTCGGCTACGCGGGGATGGCGATCTACGACGTCATCCAGCACGTGCGCCCCGAGGTGGCGACGATCTGCATCGGGATGGGGATGTCGGCCGCGGCCATGATCCTGTGCGGCGGTGCCGACGGGAAGCGCCTCGCCTTGCCCAGCGCCAAGATCATGATCCATCAGGGTTCTGCGGGCTCCCGCGGAGCCCCCTCCGACATGGAGATCCAGTTGCGCGAGGTGCTGGCGACGACCAGACGGATGGCCCAGATCATCGCTCACCACACCGGCAAGAGCCTCGAGGTCGTCGAACGGGATATCGAGCGCGACTACTACATGACCGCCGAGGAGGCGCGGGAGTACGGCATCGTCGACGCCGTCATCGCCCCCCGCCGTGGCGTCTCCGCCGAGCTGCTGGAGCTCGCCGCCCAACTCTGAGCTTCTTTGCGGATGTTCGACGCCTATGCCGTCGAAAATCCGCAAAGAACGTGAGCTACTTCTTCCGTGTCTCCTCGAAGACGATCTTCTTCGGGCGGCGGCGACCGATGAGGAAGCCGCCCGCGGCCGCCAGGGCAGCACCGATGGCGGCGAACATCCGGCCGGGGGTTGAACGCGGCGCTGTGGCGACGACAGCCGTCTCGCTCGAGGACTGCGCCGCGTCCGTGACCTGGTAGGGCGTGCGCGCCTTCGGATACGGACGGGGGTAGTCGTCCTCGCGGGCACCCTTCTTCTCGAGGTCGTGGCATGTGCGCCAGGTGAAGTACGCGATGAGGACGGGGAGCACGAACAGCAGGATCCTGAGGGTGGTGGTGACCGCCGGGATCCCGACGTTGAGCTTCTGGGCCACGATGTCCTGGGCGCCGGCGACGACCAGCACGATGTAGAAGGTCAGGACGCCGACGCCGATGGCAGTGCGGACGGGCCGTTCCCGAGGGCTGTCGAGCAGGTGGTGCTCGAGGTGGTCGTGGGTGAACCGGGCTTCCAGAAACGGCCACATGTACAGCAGCCCGAATGTGATACCGGGCAAGAGGATCCCGGGCCAGAACACCTCGGAGATCGTGTAGCCGAAGATGTGGACGCGCCACGCGGGCGCCAACCGGAGGGCACCCTCCAGCCAGCCGACGTACCAGTCGGGCTGCGCGGCGGTCGACACCGCTGCGGGCTTGAACGGCCCGTACAACCACACCGGGTTGATCTGCGCCAGACCGCCGAGGGCGCTGAGCACCGCGGCCACCGCCGCGAACAGCCCGATCGATCGCAGGGTGTAGGTGGGCCACAGGAACGATCCGACGACATTGCGCTCGGTGCGCCCCGGACCCCGGAACTGGGTGTGCTTCTGGCGCCAGAGGATCGCCAGGTGGGCGGTGAGCAGAACGATGATCAGGGCGGGGACGAGCAGGACGTGCAGGATGAACAGGCGCGGCTCCAACGCCGCGGCCGGGAACTCGCCGCCGAAGAACAGGAAGGCGAGCCAGGTGCCGAGGAACGGGATGCCGAGGACGATCGAGTAGGCGATTCGGAGCCCGGTGCCCGACAACAGGTCGTCGGGCAACGAGTAGCCGGTGAAGCCGTTGGCGATGGCAAGCACCAGCAGCGACACGCCGACGATCCAGTTCAGCTCGCGCGGCCGTCGGAAGGCGCCCGTGAAGAAGATGCGGCACAGGTGGGTGACGATGGCGGCGATGAACAGCAGGGCCGCCCAGTGGTGGATCTGCCGGAAGACCAGCCCGGCCCGCACGTCGAAACTGAGGCGGATCGTCGAGTGGTACGCCTCGGACATGTGCACGCCCCGCAGCGGCCCGTAGCTGCCGTGGTACACGACGTCCTGCGGGCTGGCGCTGAAGAAGAACGTCAGGTAGATCCCGGTGAGGATCAACACCACTAGGCAGTACATGGCGACTTCGCCCAACATGAACGACCAGTGGTCGGGGAAGATCTTGTCGAGCGCTGTCCGGGCGAAGTGGGCGGCGCCGACGCGCTCGTCCACCCAGTGGCCGAGCCGGTAGACGACGCCGGGACGCCGGGCGCGCGACGGGGAGCGGGTCGCCACTACTGCAGATTCTCCAGATAGGCGGCGATGTTGCGCGCCTCGTCGCGGGTCACGCCCAGGTCGGGCATGTCGGTGCCGGGCACCATCGCCTGCGGGTTGTCGATCCAATTGATGAGGTTGTCGGGCGTGTTCGCGAAATGGCCGGCGATCGTGCCCCGCTTGCCGAAGCTGGTGAGCGGCGCAGCCACCAGCCCGGTCGCCTGCTTGATGCCGGGAATCGTGTGGCACGCCCCGCATCCGTAGTGGACGATCTGCTGCTTGCCGGCTTCGGGACTCGCGCCCCGCACGATGCGCGAGCCGGTCTGGCCGGCGTCGTTCATGTTGCTGCACGCCGTTGCGACGGCGGCCGCCGACACGATGACCGCGAGCAGCGCCATCCCACCCCGTCGTCTCAGTCGCACGATGCGCTCCTTCAACGGCCTTCGGCCGGTAATCGAGCCGCCTTTGGCGGCGCTCAGCTCCGAACAGCCGCCGTCGAACTCCGTTCGCCGCCTGTTCATCCCGAAGCCACCAACCCTCCGGGCGACGTTCGTTCGAGGCCGGCCAGCCACGAGAAAAACAGGACGATGGCCGCCAGGAAGTAGATCGTGCCGACCACCGCCCACATGATCACGCCGCCCATCGCCTGGTCGCCGAGCGACCGGTAGGCCGGGTACCAGGGGTGCGAGGCGAGGGTGAGCCCGGCGCCGAGCGCCGAGCAGGCCCCGGTGGCGAAGAACAGGGCCAGTACCGCCATCACTATTCGATTGGGCCCGGCGCCGAGCACCAACCACCAGAACAGAACCGCTGTGGCGAGGAGGGTGATGTGTTCGAGGCCGTGCAGGGCGTCGTGCACCACGGCCGCCTGGAACACCGAGGGCACGTGCCAGAGCATGGCGCCGGCTTGCAGACCGACCGCGAGGACCATCCACACCGGCCACGCCGTGCCTCGCATCGACGCCGTGGCGCGTTGCCATCGCGCTGGCAGCCGGGCGAGCACTGCGGGCGCGCCCATCGCCAGCAGAGGCGCGGCGACGACGATCAGCAGCGCGTGCTGCACCATGTGCCAAGTGAAACTGGTCTCGGCCACGCGCTCGAGTCCGACGATGGCGACGGCCAGGACGACGAGGCCGGCGCCCAGCCAGATCTCCGGACGGTTGAGCCGTCTCACCGGCACGCCTGGTGGATGAGGCCGACGAACGATCCCTCGGCCAGGATCAAGAGCAAGTTCGTGAGGCCGACGATGATGCCGGCTACGCCGATGAAGTTGTTGGCACCCATCGACGTGCCCGCGTCCTCGGCGTCGGCGCGACCTTCGCGGTGCAGCCCGTACGCCACCCACGTTGCGTGGATGGCGATCAGGGCGCACAGGGCGGTGAACAGATGCTGCGCCCAGTTGACGCCGCCCGCGTTGCACGAATAGCGGACGAAGCTCGAGGCGAAGAACAGGTGCGCCATCCACGCGCCGATGCTGCCGGCGAACACGTAGGCGACCCGGATGCCTCGATGACGAACGGGTGCCGCAGTCGCGGCGTGAGATGAGGTGCTCATTTGATGTGCGGGGAGAGGATGAAGGTCGGGAACACGACCAGCCAGACGGCGTCGACGAAGTGCCAGTACATGGCATACACCTGCACGGTGACGTGACGTTCCTTCGAGAACTTGCCCAGCCACGCCTTGATCTGCACGACCACACTCATCACCAGGCCGAGGAACACATGGAACGTGTGCAGGCCGACGGTCGTGTAGAAGATCGAGCCGTACGCGTTGTTGCGCCAGCCGAAGTGGAGCTCGTGGAAGTCGTACAGGCTGTAGGCGACGAAGGCGGCGCCCAGGATCCACGCACCCATCAAGCCGAACCGGAGGGTGCGCTCGTTCCCGCGCTTGATCCCTCGCTCCGCGACGAGCATCGGGATGCTGCTGCCCCACAGCACGAAGCTGAAGATGAGGGCGAGCATGACCTTGGGCTCTTCGATGCCGGGTGGTGGCCACTGCTTGGACGACGCACGGAGGAAGAAGTAGCTGCCGATGAGCCCGGCGAACAGTGTGGACTCGGTCATGATCAGGCAGGCCATGCCCCACCACGGCGTGGGCCGGCCTTCGCCCTTCGTGGGCGCAGTCGCCTCAGGTACCGGGACGGCGGCGGTAACAGCACTCACGCGAGATCCACCTCCGTGCGCCACGCCCACCACGTCAGGGCGATGACCAACGCGGCGGCACCGATGACGCCGACGAGGATGGCCTTGATCAGGAGGCCGACGAAGAAGACGGCGATCCCGCACGCCAGGAGGAACGGCAGGTAGGTCGGGTGGGGGAGGTCGAGCGTCCCCTGTGGTCGGGCGTCGAGTCCCGTCGTCTCCGGCGTCTCGTGGTGCTCGGCGCCCTCGGGGCCGAGGCTCTTGGTGGCCTCGTCGCCGGTCGAGCTCGCCGTCGGCAAGGGTCGCTGGTCCCAGAGCGGGTGCCGGCTGGCCACCACCGGGATCGACGCGAAGTTGTACTCAGGCGGGGGCGAGGTCGTCGACCATTCGAGGGAGTCACCGTCCCAGGGGTCGTTGCCGGCCGGCTTGCCCCACCAGCGGGCGTGGAACCAGTTGATCAACGTGACCCCGGTGCCTACCGCGAAGATGAACCCACCGATCGTGGAGATCATGTTGAGGTCGTCCCAGCCGAGGCCGCTCGGGTACGTGGCGATCCGGCGCGGCATACCGAGGAAACCAAGGATGTGCATGCCGAAGAATGCGAGGTTGAACCCGACGAACATCAACCAGAAGCTGATGTGGCCCCAGCGTTCACTCAGGCGCCGGCCGGACATCTTCGGGTACCAGAAGTAGATGGCGCCGAAGATCGGGAACACGACAGCGCCGTTCAGCACGTAGTGGAAGTGGGCGACGACGAAGTAGCTGTCGGTGACCTGCCAGTCGAACGGCATGACGGCGAGCATCGCCCCGGTGATGCCACCGAGCAGGAAGATCAGCAGGAAGCCGATGCCGAACAGCATCGGCGTCGTGAATCTGACGCGGCCCTTCCACATGGTGGCGATCCATGCGAAGAACTGGACCCCGCTGGGTAAGACGATGATGAGGCTGACGGCCGAGAAGAACGACATGGCCTGGACGGGCATCCCGGTGGCGAACATGTGGTGCACCCAGACTCCGAAGCTGATGAACGCGACGGCGATGAGCGCGGTGGCGACCCAGAGGTAGGCGGCCAGCGGCCGCCGGGCCATGACCGGGATGATCATCGAGATCATGCCGGTGGCCGGCACGAACAGGATGTAGACCTCGGGGTGGCCCCAGAACCAGAACAGGTGCTGGTACAGCAGCACGCTGCCGCCCAGGTGTGGGTTGACGAACGCCGTGCCGAAGAGGCGGTCGAGCTCGAGGAGCCCGGCGGCCAGGGTGACCGCGGGGACGGCGAACAGCACCATGAACGCCATCGAGAGGATCGACCACACGAAGATCGGGACCCGGTTGATGGTCATGCCGGGGGCCCGCATCTTGAACGTGGTGACGATGAAGTTCACCGCGCCGACGGTTGTCGAGATGCCGACGAAGACGATCGCCAGGCCCCAGAAGTCGAGGTTGATCCCCGGCGAGAACGCCTTGTCGGTGAGGGGCACGTACCCGAACCAGCCACCGTCGGGCGCCTTGCCGATGAGGAAGCTGGCGAAGAAGAAGATTCCCGACAGCACGAAGATCCAGTAGCTGAAGGCGTTGAGGCGGGGGAACGCCATGTCGCGCGTCCCGAGTTGGAGCGGAAGGATGTAGTTGCCGAAGCCGGCGAGCACGGGCGTGTTGAACAGGAAGATCATCGTCGTCCCGTGAATCGTCATCAGCTGGTTGTAGGTCTCGGGCCCGACGACGTGATTGTTCGGGGCCGCCAGCTGAGACCGCATCACCAGGGCCATGAGGCCGCTGACGAAGAAGAAGAAGAAGGCGGTGTAGATGTAGCGCATGCCGATGCGCTTGTGATCGATCGTCGAGAAGAAGCCCGGGACGCCGGGGGCGTCGGCCCAGATCTCCTCGAGCTCCTCGGCGTCGACCTCGCCGTGGGTCTCTTGACTCGGTACGTCGGTGACGGCCATCGGCTACTTCAGGCTCCTCAGATAGGCGACGAGGGCTTGGAGATCGTTGGACGAGAGCGGGATCGGCGGCATCAGGTTCCCGGGCTTGATCGTCTGGGAGTTGACGATCCATCCCGACAGGTAGCCCTCGGTGTTCGGCACCGTGTTGGCGCCGAGCGTCAGCCGGCTCCCGATGTCGGTGAGGTCGGGACCGATCGTGCCGTGCGCGGTCGTGCCGCGGATGGTGTGGCAGCCCGCGCAGGGGGCACGCATGAACACGACCTGACCGTTGGCGGCCAGCTGGCTCGCGGGCTCCGACTGGGGCTGCTGGTGCCGCAGCGCCCAGGTGTCGAACGACGCCGCCGACTGGGCGACGACGAGGAAGTTCATCTTGGCGTGCTCGAGCCCGCAGTACTCGGCGCACTCGCCCCGGAACGTCCCCTCCTTGGTGGCCTTGAAGCGCCACACGTTGTGCTGGCCGGGAATGAGGTCGACCTTGCCGCCGAGCTGCGGCACCCAGAAGCTGTGGATCACGTTGTCGGAGTCGAGCCCGATCTCGATCGGGCGGCCAACGGGGATGTGGACCTCGTTGGCGGTGTCGAACTTCTGGTCGGGGTAGCTCACCGCCCACCACCACCGCTTGCCGACGACCTCGATGCGGAGCGGGTTCGTTTCGGGCTTGCGCAGGCTGTTGCTCGCGTGGACCGTGGCCGCACCGAGCACGACGAGGATGACGGCGGGCACGATGATCCCGCCGACCCACACGAATGTGTTGTCCCGCACCCGTGACGGTCGGCCCTCTTTCGTGCCGCGTCCCCGCACCGCGGCCACGATGATGAAGCCGCCGACGATGACGTAGACGGCCGTCGCCAGCCCGAACATCAGCCACCACACGCCTGCGATCGTGTGGGCCTCGCTGCCCTTGGGGTCGACGATCGACGGCGATCGCTTCGTCGAGCAGGCGACGAAGGTCGTCAGCAGGACGACTGCCAGAGCGAGGGGCGCACGCCGGCCTCTCACTTCGACCGCCTCCAGAATGAGGGGCCGACGGGTTCGGAGAAGTCTCCCGTCGCCCGCAGGAACCCGTCGGCGCCGAGCTCGATCGGCAGCTGTGGGAGCGGGGCGGCGGCCGGTCCGAAGACCGGCTTGGCGTGGTGAAGGACGTCGAACGACGACTGGTGGCACGGACACAACAGCTGCTGCGTCTCCCGTTGGTACAGCCCGACAGGACACCCGGCGTGGGTGCAGATCTTCGAGTAGACGACGTACCCGTCGGGCGTCCATGTCTCCCGCCCGGGGAGGGGGACGATGAGCCCGGGCTCGACGCGCATCAGCACGGCCTGGCCGTCGGCCGAGCCGGCGTGCCCTTCGGGGAACACCGTCACCAGACCCCCGATCGGTACCTCGACGGCGCGCACCGGCCGGCCGTCGTCGGTCACGAGGCGGAGGCCGCCGCGCCACGGCGTCCGGTACAGCGAGTTCCCCGGCTTGGGTCCCAAGGAGCGGATGGGAAACACCGCGGCTACACCCAGTCCGCCGACGGCGAGCACGAGCGTGCGCACCAGGAGCTTGCGTCGGGTGATGGGTTCTCCGCGCTGCAGATCGTCCTCGAACAGCGCCTCCTGCGACTCGTCGCCGAACTGGTGGCGCTCCTCCTCGAACGGGCCCGGAGGGAGAAGGTGGTTTCCCCACGTCACCAACCCGTAGGCCAGGCCCGCGAACCCTGTCGCCAGTAGCGCGCCCTCGGCCTGGGGCTGGCCACCCCGCCAGTAGACGACAGCCAGGCCGAGGAACGCGGCGGTGGAGAGCAGGAACGCCAGCGCGGAGGTGCGCTCCGCGAACCGCTCCCGACCGGTAGAAGGCGCCGCAGGGGTCGTCGGACGCTCGCTCACTTGCGTTCCCCGATCCAGCGGATCGTGAGGAGCAGGAACGTCATGGCGATGGCCCACGCCACGAACCCTTCGGCGAAGGGCCCGAGGTGCCAGAGCGGATTGCCGCCCCGGTCCTCGGGATGGGCGAGGTAGCGGACGTACGCGGCGAGCTGGTCGAGCTGGCGATCGTCGATCGCGGCGTGGCCGAACGCGGGCATGAGGCCGGGTCCGACGCGCACGGCTTCGCCGACCTGGGTCGCGGTGGCGTCGTGGAGCTGGGGCGCTTCTCTGTGCAGGAGGGCGCCGCCGTCGCCGTCCCATGCATGGCACGCGGCGCACTGCAGCCGGAAGACCTCACCGCCCGCGGCGCGGTTGGCAAGGGGGTTCATGTCGGGGATGCGCGGGCCGCCTGGTCCCGTGAGGAGCTGGATGTAGTCCTCGAGCGCACTGATCGTTGCCGGCGGATACGCGGGCGGCTGGCGCTTGATCTCTTGGTCGGGGTTGCCGAGGAAGAGGTTCGGGTCGGTGATGGGCATCCGGCCCGTCGTCAGGTAGTAGTCGAGCGACGCTCGACCCACGCCGACGAGCGATGGCCCTCGGTTGGTGCCCTTGGCGTCGGCCCCGTGGCAAGTGGCGCAGTCGGCCAGGAAGATTTGACGGACGTCGGTGCCTGTCACCTGTGGGCGAGGGGAAGCGGCGGCCCGGGGGACGAGGAACAGGGCGGCGACGCCGGCAAAGACGAACGGTATGGCGAAGATCAGGCGCGTCCTCACAGCCCGGGCCGTCAATCGCGCCGCGCCGCCCGCCGCCACCGCACCGGGCGAGACCATACCCACTCGCTGCCTCCGTGTACCGGTCGAGCCGCGGCCGTTAATCTCCTGACATCAACGTCAGTGACAAGAGCACCGGAGTCGTCGAGCGGTTCCTCGACCGCATGGTTGCCCACGACTGGGACGGCATGGCTGCGTGCGTCACCGACGACATCGTGCGTACGGGCCCGTTCTGCGACACGTACAGCGGCAAGGACGCCTACGTCCGGTTCATCAGCGAGCTCATGCCCGCCCTGGGCGGCTACGCCATGAAAGTCGACCGGGTCGTGTACGCCGACGGCGTGGCCGTCGCCGAGCTCACCGAGACCGTCGACGGCACCGACACCCCTGAGTCTCTGGTCTTCGACCTCGCCGACGACGGCCGCATCGCCCGCATCTCGATCTACATCCAGCGCCCCGAGTTCGCGCCCTGAGAGGAGTTGTTGTCGTGAGCAATCCCATGGCCCCCGCCCTGCCCGAGCTCAGCCCCCGCCAGGAGGTCGCGCTGCTGGCCCGCATCCTGTACCGGGAGGGCTACGACGACCACCTGGCCGGCCACATCACGCTGAAGCTCGACGACGACACCCTGCTCGTCAATCCCTTCGGGATGCCGTGGGACGAGATCCGGGCGGCCGACATCATGCGCATCGACCTCGACGGCAAGGTCCTCGAGGGCCCGTGGACGGTCACCCCGGCCATCACGCTCCACCTCGAGCTCCACAAGATGCGCCACGACGTCGGCGTCGCGGTCCACAACCACCCGCGGTGGGGAACGATCTGGGCCGACATCGGCCGGGCCCCCGAGATCTACGATCAGACCAGCGCCATGTACCACGGCGAAGTCGCGGTCTACAACGACTACCCCGGTCCGGTGAACGAGCCGGCCAACGCCCAGGACATCGCCAAGGTGATGGGCTCGGCCAACGTCTGCCTGCTGGCCAACCACGGCGTACTCATCGTCGGCCCCGACATACGGTTCGCCTACCTCCGCGCTGCGGTCTTCGAGTGGCGCTGCCGCCAGGCCTGGCACGTGGCCGCCGCCGGCGGCGGACATCCGATGCGCGCCGAGGTGGCCGCCGAGTTCGGCGAGATGTTCAACCACGTCCCCTTCCCCGGCCTTTTCGACGCGATGGCCCGCCGCGAACTACGGACCGACCCGACCATCCTGGACGAGTCCTGAGCGTTCGGGCGGTGGATAAGGGTCTGACAGACCTCTATCCACCGCCAGAACGACGGATGACGCGACGACGGAGCACGGTGGTGACAGCAACCGCGTCGACGGCGAAGAGCACGGCGGCGACGGCGGCGGGAAAGAAGGGGCGGTTGCTGGGGCTCTCGTCGTTGCCGAGGGCAATGGCCTGGGCGGCCTCCTGGGTCTGCTCGGAGATCCAGGGCAGCTCGGGCGAGCGCCGGCTCAGTGACTCGAGGATCGGCAGCGCCCGCTTGTACCAGTGGCGGCTGATGTCGGCTGCCGCCTTCCGGTAGTCGCTCGTCACCTTGTTGGTGCGGGCCGTGACGTGGGCCTCGTCGAGGGCGTGGGCCACGTCGCCAATGGGCACGACGGCGCTGGCGCCGTCCCGCTTCACCGCGACGCCGACCACGTTGCCGTTCGTGTCCAGGGCCGGCCCGCCGATCACGCCCGCGGTGTAGCCCGCGTCGGTGAACGCCCCGCCTTCGGGAACGGCGTCGCCGACCGAGCCCCCAGTGGCCTCGGGGGACACCGGCGGACCGGAGGGTGGGCCGCCCGATGCTGCTTCCGCCGCCGGGTAGCCGGCGACGACCACCGGCGTACCTGGGGTCAGGGTGGACCCAAAGGCGAGCGGGATGGACGCGAGCTGGCGGCCCTGCACCTGGACGACGGCGACGCCCGTGCCGTGGGGATTGCGGTGGCTGACGGCGATGCGGGCGTCGGCGCGTACCTGGTCGCCACTCCGCTGGCCGGGAATGGCCGATCCGAGTTGCACGGTTGTCTGCGTCGTGACGCCCGACACCTGGATGCTGGGTACGACGCGGGCCAGCGCGGCGCTGACCAGGTTGGCCTTCTGGGTGTCGCTGAAGGGCACGGTGAGGCCGAGATCGGCGGGCGTGACGTCGTCGAGGGCGGCGCCGATGATCTGGCGCTCCTGCTCGGTGGCGGCCGCGGTCACGGCCGGCTCGTCGAGCAGGACGTCGGCCGCGGTCACCACCGTGCCGTTCCCGTCCGCCAACCACCCAGAGCCGACGCGGGCCGTGTCGTAGGGGTCGGTGACCCGCGCGCCGAGCTTCAGGTACGGCGCCGGGTTGGCCACGAACTCGTGCTCGAGGTCACTCGTGAGCACCTGGTCGGCCGCCGCGATGCTCGGGTAGCGCTGGCCGGCGGCCAAGAGGCGGGCGACGTCGCGGCGGGCGAAAGCCTCGAGCGCGGTTTGGTCGAAGTCGATGGTGGCGACCGACACCGTGGCGTTGGCGTGGCTCTCGATCCGCACGAGAGCCGGCTTCACCAAACGCAGTTCGCGAGCCACCGGATCCTCCGGCGGGCGGGGCGCCGTGGCACGCGGTCCGAGCGCCAGGACGAGAACGGCCGCGAGCAGCCGCACGCCCCTGTCCACGGAGACGTAGTCTCACAGGTCCCAAGAGCAGACGTTGCCGCGGAGGAGTGCATGGCCGACCACGACCACACGATCGACACCGGGAAGGGCACGTTCAACCTCGAAGACCTCGGGCCCCTGATGCCGGGGATGGCCGAGATCATGCCGCTCGTGGGGAGCCGGATCTGGAAGTGCTACTACGCGGGCAAGGCCCAGAACCGGCCGCTTGCCGCCTTCCAGTTGAAGGAGGCGGTGAACCTGATGGAGAAGGGCGCCTTCCTCCGGCCCAAGTACGTCGACAACATGCACAAGTTCATCGACGAAGAGGTCGCCGCCGTCCGCAAGACGATCGATTCCGAGGACTGGGACGCCTTCGAGCCCGCCTTCGCGGCCATGGTCGACGCCGCCAACGCCTACCACGACGTCTACGACAAGCCGTACCTGCGGTGGAAGATCCCCGACATGCCGCCGCCCGACCTGGACATGACGCCCCGCGGGTAGCGGGCCGCGGGTAGGCAAGGCCCATGGAATACCGACAGCTGGGCCGCAGCGACCTGACCGTCTCGGAGATCAGCCTCGGCTCGTGGCTGACCTACGGCGTCGGCGTGGACACCGACGCCGCCCGGGCCTGCGTCGAGAAGGCGTTCGACGTCGGCATCAACTTCTTCGACACCGCCAACGTCTATGGCCGCGGCGCGGCCGAGGAGTTCCTGGGCGAGACGCTGGATGGCCTTGAACGTTCCTCATACGTCCTGGCCACCAAGGTGTACTTTCCGATGTCGCGGAAGGACCGGGGGCTCTCCGCGGCGCAGATCCACAAGCAGATCGAGGCGTCGCTGAAGCGCCTGCGCACCGACTACGTCGACCTGTACCAGTGCCACCGCTACGACCGGGACACGCCGCTCGCCGAGACCATGCAGGCGCTGACCGACGTGGTTCGTGAGGGCAAGGCTCGCTACGTCGGCATCAGCGAGTGGAAGGCGCCCCAGATCAAGGCCGCCCTCGAGCTCCCCGACGTCGTGCGCATCGTCTCCAGCCAGCCCCAGTACTCGATGCTCTGGCGGGCCCCGGAGAAAGAGGTCTTCAAGCTGTCCGAGACCGAGGGCATCGGCAACATCGTGTGGTCACCACTGGCCCAGGGTGTGCTCACGGGGAAGTACGAGCCCGGATCGCCTCCGCCCGAGGACTCCCGGGCTGCGAGCCCGGAGATGGGTCAGGACATGGGGCGATGGCGTGACGTCGAAGTGCTCGACGCGGTGCAGGGCCTCAAGCCCATCGCCGAGGAGGCCGGGCTCACCATGGCCCAGCTGGCGGTGGCGTGGGTGTTGCGTCTTCCGGTCGTGTCATCGGCGATCATCGGCGCCACCCGACCCGACCAGGTCGAGGACAACGCCGCCGCGTCCGGTGTGAAGCTCTCCGACGACGTGCTGAAGAAGATCGACGAGGTCCTCGCGCCGGTCCTCTAACCCAGCGCGAGGCCCGCGGCGACAGCCGCCCCCAGCTCCCAGCAGGCGTCGCGCCCTTCCTTGGTGAGCTCGCCGACGACGGTCACCGGCTTCTGGACCAGCTTCCACTGCAGGCCGGTGGTGATCGTCTCGATGGCGCGGGCCGCGCCGCTCGTGTCGCTGTTGCCGTGGAGATAGAAGCCGAACGGACGGCCCTGGGTCTCGTCGAGGCACGGGTAGTAGATCTGGTCGAAGAAGTGCTTCAGGGCGCCGGATATGTATCCGAGGTTGGCGGGGGTGCCGAGCACGTAGCCGTCGGCCTCGAGGACGTCGACGACCGTCGCGGCCAGGGCGGCGCGGGCCACCACGTCGACGCCCTCGACGGCCTCGTTGCTCGCCCCCTCCATGACCGCATCGAACATGGTGTGCAGCGTCGGCGACGCCGTGTGGTGGACGACGAGCAGCCTCACGGTGCGGGCCAGCGGCGCAGGAAGCCCTCGTATTCGGCGGCCAGGCGCTTGGAGAAATAGGCCGACAGGGCACGGCGCACGGCCCACGGCGTCTGCTCGGGGACCTGCCCCAGAAGCTCGAGATACCGCTCGGCCATGTCGTCGGTGTCGAGCAGCTCCACCACCTCGGCGGCCGTGAGGTCGTGGGCCGAGATGTGCTGTCGATGGCCGGGGTAATGACGCTGCAGGTCGGTCAACGCTTCCTTCATCACCTGGCGCACGAGCGGCTCGACCGGCGGCGTGCCCTGCACCGCCAAACGGTAGCGTTCGCTGTGGTGACGGTGACCGAGCCGCTGGCGTTCAACCCCTTCGACCCCGGCTTCCGCGTCAACCCGTATCCGACCTACCGCCGCCTCCTCGCCGAGGACCCGGTGCACCGCACGCCGTTCGGGATGCTCGTACTCAGTCGCTATCGCGACTGCGCGGCCATCCTGCGAGATCCGCGCACGAGCAGCGACGCCAGCAACTCCAACATGTACAAGGCGTTCATGGCCGGCCGCGATCCGGAAGAGGTCTTCGGTGCCCTCGCCGGCATGCGCCCCTTCTTGTTCATGGATCCGCCCGACCACACGCGGTTGCGCGGCCTGGTGCAGAAGGCGTTCACACCCAAGACCGTCGAGAACCTGCGTCCTCGCATCCAGGAGCTGGTCGACGAGCTCATGGCGCCCGTGATGGAGCGGGGCTCGATGGAGGTCATCGAGGATCTCGCGTATCCACTTCCTGTCCGGGTCATCACCGAGATGCTCGGCGTGCCCCTCGAGGACCACGACACGTTCAAGGGCTGGTCGAGGGAGCTGGCGGGGGCGCTCGATCCCGACTTCGCCACACCCGAGGACGTGGCCCAGCGCCGCGAGCGGGCGGCGTCTGCCTTCGTCGACTACTTCCAGGCGCTGATCGCCGAGCGCCGCCGCGACCCGCAGGACGATCTTCTCACCGCGCTCATCACCGCAGAGGACGAAGGACACAAGCTCAGCGAGAAGGAGCTCCTGTCGACGCTCATCCTGCTCCTCGTGGCCGGCCACGAGACCACCGTGAACCTCATCGCCAATGGCGTGCTCACCCTTTGCCGTCAGCCCGACCAGCTCGAGCGGCTGCGCCGGGACCCGTCACTCGCCCGTACCGCCGTCGAGGAGGTGCTGCGCTTCGATCCGCCCGTGCAGTTCACCGCCCGTGTCGCTCTCGAGGACATCGACATCGACGGCACCACCCTCGGCCAGGGTGACCAGGCCATCGTGCTTGTCGCGGCCGCCAACCGCGACCCCGAGCAGTTCGACGACCCCGACACCTTCGACGTCGGCAGGCCGGACAACCGCCACCTGTCCTTCGGGCTGGGTGCCCATTTCTGCCTTGGCGCCCCGCTGGCTCGCGTCGAAGGCCAAGTGGCGCTGGAGGCCGTCGCCACCCGGCTCGCCGACCTCGCCCTCACGGTCGACCAGCCTGAGTACAAGACCAACATCGTGTTGCGAGGGCTGGCGTCGCTGCCGGTCACGTTCCGCCCGTCGTCGGCGTGAAGGTCCGCATCGGCTTCGGGCTGGGGACACGGACCGCGCTTGACGCGGAGCCGTTCGCCGACCTCGTCGACAGCCTTGAGCGTCTCGGCTTCGATTCTCTGTGGCTCTCCGAGCGCATCACCGGCCCCGCCCCTGACCCCCTCGTTGGCCTGGCGGTCGCCGCGGGCCGCACCCGCAAGCTGAAGCTCGGCACGAGCGTGATGGTGCTCCCCGGACGGAACCCGGCACTGGTCGCCACCGAGTGGGCCAGCCTCGACCGCCTGTCCGGCGGGCGCACGCTTCCGGCGTTCGGGCTCGGCATCGCCGACCCGGCCGAGCAGCAGGCGTTCGGCGTCGAGCGGGGCGAGCGCGCCGCGTGGTTCGACGAGGCCCTCCCGCTGCTCCGGCGCTTCTGGACCGAGGACCACGTCGACCACGACGGTCCACGATTCACGTTCCGCGACATCAGTGTGCGGCCCAAGCCCGTGCAGTCCCCGCCCGACGTGTGGTTGGGCGGCATCGCCCCCAGCGAGCTCCGCCGGGTGGGCCGCCTGGGCGACGGCTGGCTGCCGAGCTTCTGCACCGCCGAGCAGGCGGCCGAGGGCCGGGTCGTCGTCGAGGAGACGGCCGCGGCGGCCGGGCGGGCGATCGATGCCGAGCATTACGGCGCCCTCCTCTTCTACGCGCGCGGGGGAGTGCCCGACGGGCTGGCGCGCATCGTTGCCGCCCGCCGCCCTGGTCTCGACCCCGCCGATCTGGTCGCCGTCGGGATCCCCGCCCTGCGGGCGACGGTCGAGCGGTTCTGCGAGGTGGGCTTCTCGAAGTTCGTCGTCGTCCCGCTGGAGGACCCGCCTTCGTGGTCCGACGAGCTCGGCGAGGTGGGCGAGGCCCTCCTTCCGCTGCAGGCAGGCGTGACCGCCTCCCGCTGAGCGGTTCACGAGAACGGCCTGGTCAGATCAGTTGGGCGATCGCGTCGTCGAGTGAAAGGCGGTCGGCGATGAGGCGCCGGCACTGCACGACGAGCTTCGGTCGGGTGAAACCGAGGGCGTCGTCCAATCGGTGATCGCCGCCATTGCCGGCGTCCGCCTCCGCTGGCACGAGCTCGAGCGCACCGGCATCGCCGCCCCGGCGACCAAACATGCCGACCGCTGAGCACGCCGCGCACCACGTTGTCCGAGGGACGATTACCGTCCCCGAACGCAGCCGAAACTGAGGCAGCGGCCCGTTGGGGGGTGACTGGTGTGGGGGCGATCCGGATGTTGGCCGGGCTCGAGATCCGGCGACGCTGGGCACGACTCCTGGTCGTCATCGCGTTAGTGGGAGTCGTCGGCACGGTCGTCCTCTCGAGCGCCGCAGGCGCGCGCCGGTCGAGTTCCGCGCTCACACGCTTCAATGAGTCGAGCCGCGCCGCGGATCTCGAGCTGACAGTGGGGGATCCGACCCCCTCGCAGATGCAGGCATTTGAGGCCGTCAAGAACGTCGAGTCCTTCGCGCCCCTACTCGGGGGTGCGTACCAGTTTCCGAGCGCCCCGCAGCTGCAGGCAATGGCGAGCGCGTTCGACAGCCGCTTCGGCACCGTCGTGGATCGTGCTCGAGTCATCACAGGTCGCGCCGCCAACCCCTCCGCGCCCGACGAGGTCACCATCGGCGAGGCGCTCGCAACCCAGCTCCACCTCCACGTGGGCGATCACCTCGACGGCGCCTCCTACAGCCCTGAGCAGACCGCCAGGTTCCTCAGCGGCGACACGAGCGGGTTTTCCTCACCGCTTGGTCCACCTATTCGGCTCGTCGTTGTCGGCATCGTGCGCCGCCCGCTCGACTTGGGCGACCGGGGCGCGTCGGGCGGTGTTCTGGTGATGACCCCCGCGTTCACCCAGAAGTTCGAGAACAGCGTCGGAAGCTTTGGTGGGACGATCCTTCGGGTCCGAACCGTCCACGGCGCTGCCGATGTGGCGCCGGTCGCGGCGGCCGCGCGGCGCATCTTCGGGCAGGCGCCCACCTTCGGAGTGCAGGATCTCGCCGTCGACACCGAAGGCGCCCGCAGCGCCATCGACGTGCTGACGGTCGCCTTGTGGGTGTTCGCAGGCGTCGCTGCCCTCGCCGGCCTCGTCGTTTTCACGATCGTCCTGAGCCGCGAGATCTCCCTGACCGCCGCGGATCAGTTGACGCAACGCGCCCTGGGGCTCACGCGGTATCAGCGCACGGTCGTGGGAGTATCCCAAGCTCTACCGGTTGCCGTCGGCGGAGCCGTGGTGGCCTTCCTCGGCGCCGCCGCGGCGTCGCCCTTGTTCCCCATCGGTGTGGCACGTCGGGCCGAACCGAACCCCGGCCTACGTATCGACTGGGCCGCGCTGGCGATTGGAGCCGTTGCGGTCATGGCTGCGACCCTGCTCGTCGCCTTCCTTGCCGCGCTCCGGGCAACGCGTACCAGTCGCGACGAGCGCCAAGAGCTCGAACCGGCGAGGTTGGTCGCGGCGGCATCCCGCGCCGGTGTGAGGCCGGTCGTGACGAATGGGGTGCGTATGGCGGTCGAATCCGGACGTGGATCTACCTCGGCGCCCAGTCGTTCGGCAATGGTGGGTGCGGCGTTCGGGGTCCTCGGGGTCGTGGCCGTGCTGTTGTTCGCGTCGAGCCTCGATCAATTGGTCACCACGCCGAAGCGCTACGGCTGGACGTGGGACTTCGCCGCTGTGCCCGACGTTCAGACGGTCGCTGGCCCTGACAGCCCGTTGTTGCACGAACCGGGCGTCGCGGCGCTAGCCGAGATCGACACCGTCAGCGCGCAACTCGACAACCGGCCCGTGACGGCCTGGGGATTCACGTCGATACGCGGCACGATCGACCCGGAAGTCATCAAGGGACGGTCACCGCGCAGCCCCGACGAGGTCGCGCTCGGAGTCGCGACGCTCGACCAGCTGCACAAGAAGGTCGGCGACTCGGTTCACGGCGAGGGCCCTGACGGGAGCCACGACTATCGGATCGTGGGTCTGGCGGCCTTTCCCAGGCTCGACAGTCCACAACCTCTTGCGAACGGCGCCGCTCTGACTGGCGCCGGTTTCGAAGCGCTCGTGCGTCCAACCAACACGAGCAACGGATCCCCCTACGTTGCCATCCGTCTCGGCCCCGGGGCCCACCTCGCCGCTGTCGAGCATCGAGTTGCAGCAGTCCCAGGGATCGAACGACCCTTCGGGTCCTCGGTTCCTGTCGAAGCCGACCGGCTTCGCCACGTCGGCTGGCTTCCCGTCAGCCTGGCCGTGCTCCTCGGTTCGCTGGCCCTGCTGGCCGTGGCCCATGTCCTCGTCACCAGCGTTCGGCGACGACGTCGCGAGCTCGCGGTCCTCAAGACTTTGGGCTTCACGCGCCGTCAAGTACGCGCCACCGTCGCGTGGCAGGCGACGACACTCGCAACGGTCGGTCTCCTGGTTGGTATCCCTGCCGGCCTGATCGTCGGGAGCGCGGTGTGGCGTGCGGTCGCCGACGGCCTTGGGATTGCCAGTGAATCGTCGATCCCGGTGTTGACGGTCCTGCTTACGGTCCCGGTCGTTGTCGCACTCGTCAACCTCACTGCCTATCTCCCGGCGCGTAGCGCCGCTCAGACGCGGCCCGCTGTCGCACTCCGAGCAGAATGACCGTCTGCGAGCACTGATCGCAGGGGCGTTCTCGAGCGCTCAGCTGAGCTGGGCGATGGCGTCGTCGAGCGACAGGCGGTCGGCGATGAGGCGCCGGCACTGCAGGACGAGCTTCGGTCGGGTGAAACCGAGGGCGCCGACGAGGCGGCCGGCGTGCTCGTAGAGGGCGAGGAACCTGCGGTCCTCGACCGACCCGTCGACGACGCGGACGTCGTCGCTGTGATGGACGTGGCCGACCATCTGGATCTTGGTTTTGTACTGGTCCGACCAGAAGTACGGCACCGGCGCATACGGCTCGGCCTTCTCGGGACCTGCGAGCAGGGCACGGCCTGCGGCGATGCCGCCCTCGGCGGCGTTGGTCCAGTGCTCGACTCGCATGTCGGTCTCGAACAGCGGGTTGTGCCAGCGGGCCACGTCGCCGGCCGCGACCACGCCGGGCCCCGCGTGCCCGGTCTGATCGCAGACGACGCCGTTGTTCAGCGTCAGGCCTGAGGACTCCAGCCATCCCGTGTTGGGGGCGACGCCCACGCCGACGACCACCAGGTCGGCCTCGACGGTGGTTCCGTCGTGTAGGAGCACGCCCTCCACCCGATGCTGGCCGTGGAACCCCGACACGCCCGCGCCGAGCCGGAGGTCGACGTCGTTGTCGTAGTGGAGCGCGGCGCACGCCGAGCCCATCTCCTCGCCCAGTGCCTTGCTGAGCGGCGTCGCCAAGGCCTCGAGCACGGTCACCGCCGCGCCCACTGTGTGGCTGGTGGCCGCCACCTCCGACCCGATGAAGCCGGCGCCCACGACGACGACGCGCCCACCATGAGAGACGACCCGGTCGAGGTCGGCGCGGATGGCGAGGCAGTCGTCGAGCGTGCGCAGCAGGTGGATGCCCTCGAGGGGCGGGACGCCGGGGAGGTGGCGGGGTGAAGCGCCGGTGGCGATGACGAGGCCGTCGAAGCCGATGCGATCTCCCTTGTCGACCACGACCTGTCGCGCATCGAGGTCGAGGGCCGTGGCCCGCCGACCGAGCTGCAAGTCGAAATCGAGCCCCTCCAGGCGGTCGGTCGGGCACAGCGAGACCTGGTCGACGTCGACCTTGCCGGCGAGCATCTGCTTGGACAGCGGCGGCCGGTCGTAGGGCAGGTGCTCCTCGGCGCCGATCAGGACGATGCGGCCGTCGAAGCCGTCCTGGCGAAGCGTCTCGGCCGCCCGCAGCCCGGCGAGCGACGCGCCGACGACGACAACCGTGCGCAAGGAAGTGGTCAGGGGCGAGGCGAGGTGCGTTCCCGCAGCACCTCGAGGGCGCGATCGGCGTGGCTGTTCATGTTCAGCTCGCTCTTGATCACGTCGAGGACGGTGCCGTCACTGTCGATGACGAACGTCGTCCGCTTATTGGGCCCGATGCCGCGCTTGGCGCCGAATTGCTCGGCCACGGTCTTGTCCGGGTCGGAGAGAAGCGGGAAGTCGAACGTGTACTTCTCGGAAAACTCCTTTTGCTTCTCGACCTTGTCGGCACTGATCCCGACCCGTTGGGCACCGACGTCGGCGAACTCCTTCTTGAGGTCGCGGAAGTGGCAGCTCTCCTTGGTGCACCCCGGCGTCATCGCGGCCGGATAAAAGAACAGCACGACGGGGCCGTCGGCCAGCAGATCGCCCAGCTTCCGAGTCGTGCCGGTCTCGTCGGGCAGGGCGAAGTCCGGTGCCTTGTCTCCAGGATTCATAAGACCTGACCGTATCCCCGGGGCCGATCAATCAGCGAGCCGGTGCGTGACGATGAGCTCGGTCTCCCATTGGACGCGGACCGATCCCCCAAGGCTGTCGATCGCGTCGCCGATGCCAGCAAGAAGGCGGCTCCGCTGCTCGGCGGGCAGCACGCGGTGGTCGCTCTGGGTGGGCAGCAGGTCGAGCCACTCGGCCCGGGACATTCGAGCGTCCCAGTCGTACTGGCGGATCCACGGCCCGGTGAACTTCCGGCTGGACGCCAGCGAGTCGCGAAACGCGGGCGCGTCCTTGGCGCGCGTCCCGAGCACGTAGTTGTCGAGCATGGACGGCGCATGCGCCCGGTACACAGCATCGAGGGCGGCCCTCATTTCGTCGTCGAGGTGGATGTAGTTCCAGAAGAGACCGAGCGACGCTTCGGGACGCAGCACCGTCGCGGCCTTGGCGGCGCCGATGGTCGGGTCGACCCAGTGCCACGCCTGGCCGCTGATGACGAGGTCGAAGACGCGGCCGCGTGCGCTCCACTCCTCGAAGGTCGCCACCTCGACGTCCAGGCCGTGCTCGCGGGCGACCGACGCCATGCGTGCGTCAGGCTCCACGCCAATGACCTCGCACCCCCGCGCCGCGAACAGCCGCCCCGCCTTGCCGGTCCCGCAACCGACGTCGAGGACGCGGCCCGGATGGTCGGCCATCAGGGCGTCCACCAGCTCCACCGGGTAGCTCGGGCGGGCACGCTCGTACTGCTCGGCGGCCTCGCCGAACGAGCCGGCTCGGCGACGGTCCTGATGGATCACCGAGCCATTGTCCCTCCGACGCCGTAACCTCGGAAAGCAGTGGACGTCCTCGTCGTCGTCGGCGACGGTCAGCCTCCCGAGCGGCTGTCGGCTCGGGCCACCCACGTCGTGCGCACGGCCACGGCCGACTTGGCGCCCGACGTCATTGCCGACCTCCGCTCGCGGATCCCGCGGCACGTCGGCGTGGTGGGGCCCGTCGCCATGGCGAACGAGGCGGCGACCAACCTGCACCACGCCGGGCTTCCGGTGACGATCTACGCCGACGAGCACGTCGACGCCCACGACGGCGTCGACGTCGAGCCCCTCAGCGATCCGGGCGCGACGATGGAGGTCGCCGGCTCACTGCTCGACCTGGTCGGAAACACGCCGATGGTGCGCCTCGACCGCATCGGCCGCGCCCTGAGCTGCCACCTCCTCGGGAAGCTCGAGTTCCTCAATCCCGGCGGCAGCGTGAAGGATCGCCCTGCCATCGCCATGGTCGACGCGGCCGAGGCCGCAGGCCTCATCGGTCCCGGTGGCACGATCGTCGAGCCCACGTCGGGCAACACCGGAGTCGGCCTCGCGATCGTGGCGGCCCGCCGTCGCTATCGGTGCATCTTCGTGATGCCCGACAAGATGAGCCAGGAGAAGATCGGCCTGCTGCGCGCCTACGGCGCCGAGGTCGTCGTCTGCCCGACGACCGTCGCCCCCGACCATCCGGACTCCTACTACTCGGTGGCCGACCGTCTGTCTCACGAGATCCCGGGCGCGTATCAACCCAGCCAGTACCACAACCCCGAGAACCCGATCTCCCACGAGCGCAGCACCGGCCCGGAGATCTGGCGCCAGACGGCCGGCCGCATCACCCACTTCGTGGCCGGCATCGGCACGGGCGGCACGATCACCGGCGTGTCGCGCTATCTCAAGGCCCAGAGCCCGGACGTGCAGATCGTGGGTGCCGATCCCGAGGGCTCGGTGTACTCAGGCGGTACGGGCCGGCCGTACCTCGTCGAGGGCATCGGTGAGGACTTCTGGCCGACCACGTACGACCCGAAGGCGGTCGACCGCGTGGTGATGGTGAGTGATCGCAACTCGTTCCTGACGGCCCGCCGGGTGACACGAGAAGAGGGCATCCTCGTCGGCGGCTCCGCCGGCACCGCGGTCTGGGCTGCCCTCGAGGTCGGTCGCGACCTCGGGCCTGACGACGTGGTCGTCGTGCTGATCCCCGACTCGGGGCGCGGCTACCTCTCCAAGCTCTACAACGACGAATGGATGGCCGACTTCGGTTTCCTGCGCGCCGGTGGCCAGACGGTGGGCGACGTGCTCGAGCGCAAGGCCGACGGTCTGCCCGCCCTTGTGCACGTTCACCCCGACGAGCCGGCGCGCGACGTGATCGCCGTCCTGCGCGAGTACGGGGTCTCCCAGGTGCCGGTGCTGAAGGCAGAGCTCCCGTTGGCCGTGGCCGAGGTGAGCGGCGCCGTGCACGAGCGCGACCTGATGGAGCTGGCCTTCGCCGACGCCACCGTCCTCGACCGTCCGGTCGCGGAAGTCATGAGCCCGCCCCTGCCCACCGTCGGCAGCGGCGAGCCCGTGGAGGTGGCCGTTCAGCAGCTCGACGCCGCGTCCGCCATTCTCGTCGTCGACGCCGGCCACCCCGTCGGTATCCTCACCCGTTCCGACGTTCTGTCCTTCCTCGCGTCGTGAGCGAGCGGTGGCGAGCGGAGCTCGACAGCGGTCGCTCGGAAGAACTCAGCGCCGCCGAAGGCGGCACGATTACGGGCGTCAGCCCATGAGCGAGCACGAGTTCGGGTTCGAGACCCGCGCCATCCATGCCGGCCAGACGCCCGAAGAGACGACGGGCGCCGTGGTGACGCCGATCTACCAGACGTCGACCTACGCCCAGGAGGCCGTGGGCGTGCACCGCGGCTACGAGTACTCGCGTACTGCCAACCCCACCCGCACGGCGTTGGAGCGCTGTCTCGCCACCCTGGAAGGCGCGGCGTCCGGCTTCGCTTTCGCCAGCGGCATGGCCGCCGAGGACGCGGTGCTGCGCCTGCTGCCGGCCGACAGCCACGTGGTCATCCCGAACGACGCCTACGGTGGGACCTACCGACTCGTCACCCAGGTGTTCGGGCCGGCCGGGATGCAGTACAGCGCAGTCGACCTCTCCGATTCCGAGGCCATCGCCGCCGCGTGGCAACCGAACACCCGCCTGGTGTGGGTCGAGTCGCCCACCAACCCGCTGTTGGGCATCGTCGACATCGCCGCCGTCGCCCGCCTCGCGCACGAGCGCGGGGCCCGCTGTGTGGTCGACAACACCTTCGCCACGCCGTACCTGCAGCAGCCGCTGGCGCTCGGCGCCGACATCGTCGTCCACTCGACCACCAAGTACCTCGGTGGCCACTCCGACGTGGTCGGCGGGTTCGTGGGCGTGAACGACGTGAACCTTGGCGCCCACATCGGCTATCTGCAGAACGCGGTCGGCGCGGTGCCGGGGCCGTTCGACTGCTTCCTCGTGTTACGGGGCGTCAAGACGCTCGCGGTGCGCATGGATCGCCACTGCTCCAACGCCGCCTCGGTCGTCGAGATGCTCGAGCGCCACCCGAACGTGGCGTCCGTGCGGTACCCGGGACTGCCCACGCACCCCGGCCACGAGGTAGCCGCCCGGCAGATGCGCGACTTCGGAGGCATGGTCGCTTTCAGCGTCGCCGCCGGTGAGGAGGCGGCGCTCAAGCTCGTCAGCCGCACCCGCGTGTTCACGTTGGCCGAGTCACTCGGTGCCGTCGAGTCGCTGATCGAGCACCCGGCTCGCATGACCCACGCGTCGGTGGCCGACTCCGAGCTCGCAGTGGACCCAGCGCTCGTGCGCCTGTCGGTCGGGCTGGAGACGGCACAGGACCTGGTCGACGACCTTCGCCAGGCCCTGGACGGCGTCTGACGACCGACCAAAAGGGCCCACCGGCCCATCGCCGCCGACCGTCGTGACCGGTACGCTCCTGTCAGGGGTGAGGTGCAGGCAATGAGGCGAACCTGGCTGGGACAGCTATCAGCCGTCGGCCGTGCTGTCACGATTCCGCTGACCGCCGTCGCCTTCTACCTGCTGCACCGCTGGGGTGCCATCGCCGACATCCCGCTGTGGGAGCTGTACCTCATCCTCGGCCTGGCCGGTGTGGCCAGCATCCTCGCCGAGCGTCGGTGGCCGGTGGAGTGCACCCGCGTCCAGCTGAACGTCCGGGTTGCCATCGACGTCGCCGCCACCACGTTGGTGATTTACGCGATCGGCTGGGGCCCGACGCTCGCCATCGGGTACGTGTTCGTCGTCGCCAACGAGTTTCGGGAGCACGGCTCGCGCGTGTGGCAGCCGGCGTTGGTGTGGACGGCCGTCGGCATCGGGCTAGGGGAGTCCGCCATCGCCCTCGGCATCGCACCCAGCATCGTGCCGGAACCCGAGGTGCACGGCCTCGCGCTCCTCGCAGTCCTGGGCACGGCGTTCATCATGCGTCTCCTCGGGCAGACCACAGCCGAAAAGGAAGAGGCGGAAGCGACGGTGCGGTCGTCGGAGGAGCGCTTCCGGTCGCTCGTCAAGAACGCTTCCGATGCGATCTGTGTTGTCGACTCCGACAACCACATCGTCACGCTCACGCCCGCCATCGAGAGCATCACCGGCTACCCCCCTGAGGAGTACATCGGCCAAGTCGGATTCGACTTCTTGCACCCCGACGACATGCCTGCGGCTGTGCAGCTCTACACCGAGGCCCTCGAGCAGCCCGGCCGGGCGTTGCGCGGCGAGCTGCGGGCCGTGCATCGCGACGGGAGCTGGCGCTGGGCCGAGGTCAGCATCACGAACCTCCTCGCCGACCCGGCGGTACAGGGCATCGTCGCCAACTTCCACGACATCACCGAACGCAAGCAGTTCGAGGAGAAGCTGGCCTTCGACGCGTACCACGACCACCTCACCGGGCTGTCGAACCGCACCGCCTTCCACGAGGCCCTCACGCGGGCGCTGGCTAGGGCACGACGCCACGCCCGGCCGAACGCGGTGCTGTTCCTCGACCTCGACCGTTTCAAGCTCATCAACGACAGCCTCGGTCATGAGGTCGGCGACCACCTGCTGATCGAGGTGGCGGAACGGCTGCGCACGTGTCTCCGTCCCGAGGACGTCGTCAGTCGCTTCGGGGGCGACGAGTTCGCCGTGCTCCTCGAGGACATCGCCGGCAATGACGACGCCATCCAGGTCGCCGACCGCATCATCGAGCTGCTGCGCCAACCGCTCCCGGTGGCGAGCAGGGAGATCTTCCTGACGACGAGCATCGGGATCGCGGTCGTGCGCGACGGCACCTGCGAGCCCGGCGAAGTCCTGCGTGAAGCGGACCAAGCCATGTACCGGGCCAAGGCGGCGGGCGGCTGCCGATGGGAGCTCTTCGACGAGAGGCTGGCGCCGCGCATGGTGGAGCGCCTGGAGCTGGAGACCGAGCTGTGGCGGGCAGTCGAGCGGGGCGAGCTGCTGTTGCATTTCCAGCCTGAGGTCAGCTTGTGCAGTGGCGAGATGATCGCGGTCGAGGCGCTGATCCGCTGGCACCACCCCGAGCGCGGTCTGATTTCGCCCGGGGCGTTCATCCCCCTCGCCGAGGAGACCGACCTCGTCGTCGCCATCGATCGCTTCGTGCTCGCCGAGGCCTGCGCGTGCGCCCGCGGTTGGCAGGCCACGCTCGGCCCGGTCGTCGTCAGCGTGAACTTGTCGCCTCGCTGGCTGCGGCGCCCGGGTTCGATCGACGAGATCCTCGAGATCGTCGCCGCCAGCGGGCTCGACCCCAAGCTGCTGCAGGTCGAGGTCACCGAGCGACTCGCCCTCGGCGACGACGGCGCGGTCGGCGTCCTCGAACGGCTGCGCGGCCAGGGCATGCGGGTGGCGGTCGACGACTTCGGCACCGGCCACTCGGCCCTCGGCTACTTGCGCCGTTTCCCGATCGACGTCATCAAGCTCGACCGGTCATTCGTCGAGCGCGTCGACCACGTGTCGCCCGAGGCCGCCATCGTGCAGGCCGTCATTGCCCTCGGCCACGCCCTCAACATGCACATCACCGCCGAGGGCGTCGAGCGGGCCGAGCAGGTCGAGCGCCTGCGGACGCTCGGCTGCGACAGCGTGCAGGGCCACTACTTCGCCATGCCGATGCCTGTGGAAGAGCTGGCATCGTTCTCCCGCGGCCGGGCGCAACGCCCGAGCACACTCGCGACATAGCCCCCAATGTGAGCGCCCGTCGGGTCCTGGTGGCAGCTGCCATCGGCGTCGTGGGCGCTTCAGCGTTGCTCATGAGCGGCGCCCGCGCCGCCGAGCCCAGCAACGACTACTTCTGGGACAATCCCCCGGTGCAGTGGGGGCTCCTGCAGGTGGGAGCACCGGAGGCGTGGACGGCGTCGACCGGCGCCGGGATCACCGTCGGGGTCGTCGACTCCGGCATCGACGCCGGTCACGAGGATCTGGCAGGCAAGGTCGTCGACGGGGCCGACTGCGTGGGCTCGAACGGCAACCCCGCGGCGTGTGGGCCCGGCGGCACGACCGACAGCATCGGCCACGGCACTCACGTGGCCGGCATCATCGCCGCAGTCACGAACAACGGCATCGGCGTCGCCTCGATGGCCCCCGACGCCCACCTCGTGTCCGCCCGGGCCGTCCGCAGCGACGGGTCGGGGACCGATGCCGACGTCGGTGCGGCAATCCGCTGGGTCGTCGACCACGGCGCGTCGGTGGTCAACCTGAGTCTCGGCGCCGAAGCCACCTCGCGGGTCGCGTTCGGACCGGGCTTCTCGTCGGGCGTCGAGTACGCCTGGTCCCATGGCGCCGTTCCGGTCGTCGCGGCCGGGAACTCGTCGCAGTCGCCGAACTTCGGCAACCTGCACATGATCGTCGTGGCGGCCACTGGGCCCACCGGCGCCGTGGCCGGGTACTCCAACCACCTGACGGGCGCCCACTGGGGCGTGGCCGCGCCAGGCGGCGCGTCGGACGGCAACCAGCTCGACGACGTGGTGTCGACCTACCCGGGCAACATGTACGCCACCATCGCCGGCACATCGATGTCTGCAGCCCACGTGTCGGGAGAGGTGGCACTGCTGCGGGCCAAGGGCTACAGCCGCGACGACGCGGTCCAGCGCGTGCTGGCCACCGCCGTGCCGTGCGACGGGTGCGGCGCGGGCCGCATCGACGCGGCCGCGGCCGTGGGTGCGGGTGCGGCTCCGCCGCCTTCGCCCGCGCCGGGCGGAGGCGGAGGTTCTTCGGGGGCGCCGGGAGCGGCCACCGTCATCGGGTCCCGGGCCCGGACCCAGTCGGCGGCGCCCGCTCGGCCCCGGACAACAACGGCGCCCCCTTCGACCGCACCGCCGACGACCGTGGCGGTGACCGCGCCCGAATCGACGCCGTCGACGTCGGGAGGTCCGGTCGAGGCGGCCCT
Source organism: Acidimicrobiales bacterium (assembly GCA_035948135.1). GTDB lineage: Bacteria > Actinomycetota > Acidimicrobiia > Acidimicrobiales > AC-14 > CADDZP01. Next base: position 28,350 of record DASZJL010000221.1, read on the forward strand.
CGGCCGCCCGTGGCCCGGTCAGGTCCAGGTCCGGAACGCCCCGGCTGGTGGGAAGTCCTCGAGCCGGCTGATCCCGATCGGCTTGGCGGTGATCGGCCTGGCCGGCGCCGGCGCGGGCGCGGCGTTCGGTATGCGAGCATGGCGGCGGGGTACATAGCCGCCATGGGAAACCCGTTGAAGGGTGTGGTCGACAAGCTGGATGGGTACCAGCGCGGCCACCCGTGGCTCGGGTTCCCGTTCGGGGTAGTGAAGAAGTTCGGCGACGACGAAGCCGGCAAGCAGGCCGCGCTGATCGCCTACTACGGCTTCTTCTCGCTGTTCCCGCTCATGCTGGTCTTCGTGACCGTGCTCGGCTTCGTCCTCGGCAACAACTCGCACCTGAAGGACGAGGTGGTGCACTCGGTTATCTCGCGGTTCCCTGTCATCGGCGACCAAATCAAGTTCGGGTCGTTGAAGGGGAGCGGGCTCGCGCTTGCGGTCGGCATCGTCGGTGCCCTGTGGGGTGGCCTGGGCGTCGTGCGGGCGGCCCAAGGGGCGATGGACACCGTGTGGCACGTGCCCAGGAAGAAGCGCCCCAGCTTCATCAAGTCGCGAACGCGCGCCCTCCTCTTGCTGCTCGTGCTGGGCGCGGGGCTCATCATCTCGGTCCTCCTCACCGGTCTGGCCACCGCGGGAACCGGCCACAGCATGTGGACGAAGGTTCTCGCGCTGGTCATCTCGACGCTCATCAACTTCGGCGTGTTCCTGGCGGCGATGATGCTGCTGACGGTGGCCAACGTGTCATGGAGGCAGCTGCTCCCGGGAGCTGTCATCGCCGCGCTTGCGGGCCTCGCTCTTCAGGCCCTCGGCGGGTACATCGTCGGCCACACGTTCAAAAGCGCCAGCCAGACCTACGGAACGCTCGGCGTCGTGATCGCCCTCCTGTCGTGGATCTATCTGCAGGCCCAGGTCTTCCTGTTCGCGGCCGAGGTCAACACCGTGCGGGCGATGCACCTGTGGCCTCGCGGCCTCGACGCCGACCGTCCCACCGAGGCCGACAGGCGGGTGCTCACCGGTCTGGCCGAGATGGAGGAACGCCGGACCGACGAGGACATCGATGTCCGGTTTCAGCGAGTGAGCTGAGACTCGGCGCCGTAGTCGGAGGGGATTCCAAGACGCCCAGGACCGCCAGGACGGTTTAGGACCCTGGGATCGGCTGGTATTCGAGCACCTCGATCGCCGTCGGACCGGGCGTGTGGAAGTGCGGATGGTCTTCCAGGAGCTTCGTCACCGCGTCCTTCGAGTCAGCCTCCATGACGGAGAAGCCACCGATCGGCAGGTTGTTGTCGCCTTTGCCGACGGTTGCCACCG
>DASZJL010000222.1:0-7183 GCA_035948135.1 Acidimicrobiales bacterium
GCGGGGGTCACCGTGCTCGACCTGTCGACGGTCGGGCCGGCGGCGCGGGCGTCGCGGTGGCTCGCTGACTACGGCGCCCAGGTCGTGAAGGTCGGGGCGCCCGAGGGGCTGCAGATCGAGCCGCCGTTCTACGCCTACAGCGCCCACCGGGGCATGGAGCGCGTGGGCATCGACCTGAAGTCGGATGAGGGCATGGCGTCGTTCCTCGAGCTGGTGGACTCGGCCGACGTGCTGATCGAGAGCTTTCGGCCCGGCGTCGTCGACCGCCTCGGGATCGGCTACGGCTCGTTGCAAGGCCGCAACCGGGGGCTCGTGTACTGCTCGACGTCCGGCTATGGGCAGAGCGGTCCTCGCTCGCAGTGGGCCGGCCACGACCTGAACTATCTCGGCGTCGGCGGGTTCCTCGACTGCACCGGGCGGCGGGCCGACGGGCAGCCGCCGATCCCGGGCGCGACGGTGGCGGACAGCGCGGGCGGCGGGATGCATGCGGTGATTGCCATCCTCGCCGCGTTGGTGCGGCGCGCGTCCACGGGTGAGGGCGCTCACCTCGACGTGTCTGCGGCCGATGGCGTGCTGGCGTTGATGGCGCTGGCCGTCGACGAGTACCTGGCGGTCGGCACGGTGCCCGGGCCCGGCCACGGCATCCTCACCGGGCGCTACGCCTGCTACGAGGTCTACGGCTGCGCGGACGACAGGTGGCTCACCGTCGCCGCGATCGAGCCGCGGTTCTGGGCGAACCTCTGCCAGGCCGTCGGACTCGAGCGGTGGATCGATCATCAGACCGACGACGACTTGCAGGACGAGATCCGGGGCGAGCTGGCGGCGGTGTTCCGCACCAAGACGCGTGACGAGTGGGTCGCGGAGCTGGGGCCCGCCGACACCTGCGTGGCGCCGGTTCTCTCCGTGCCTGAAGTCGTGGACGACGAGCAGTACACGGCGCGGGGCGCGTTCGTGGAGGCGTCCGATGCCGAGCACGGCGCCTTCCGGCAGGTCGGCTACGTGCTCGCCGGGAGCGGACAGTGACCCTGCCCGCAGACGTGGCCGAGCTCATCGGCAAGGTGCAATACGAGGACACGGGCGAGTTCCCCGTCGAGCGGGGCTACATCTGGACGGCGTGCTCATCGGTCGAGAACGGCAACCCCCTGTTCTGGGACGACGCCGTCGCCGACGAGCTCACCGGCGGGCCGATCGCCCCGCCGTCCATGCTCTCGACGTGGTTCCGCCCCCACCACTGGGCGCCGGGCCGCACCAAACAGGCCCTGCCGCTGCAAGTGCACTTCGACCTGAAGGAGCGCCTCGACCTCCCCGAGGCGGTGATGTCCGACAACTCGCTCACCTTCTACGAGCCGGTCCGCCCCGGTGACGTGCTCTCGACCCGCCAGGTGCTTCGCTCCGTCAGCGACGAGAAAACCACCAAGCTCGGCACCGGCCGGTTCTGGGACATCGACGTCGAGTACCGCAACCAGAACGGCGACCTGGTCGGTGTCGAGTCGTGGACCGGATTCGGGTACCGCCGATGACAGAGTTGCTGCACGGCGATGTGAAGGAAGGGCTCGAGCTCGAGCCGCTGACCTACGACGTGAGCTCGACGACGGTCGTGGTCGGTGCGCTCGCCACCCGCGACTGGCGGCCGCAGCACCACGACTATCACTTCGCCACCGAGCGCAACGGCGTGCAGGACATCTTCATTAACGCTCCCAACCAAGCAGCCTGGTTCGAGCGCTACGTCACCGACTGGACGGGACCGCGCGGCCGCCTCGGCCGCATGCGCTTCCGCATGAAGGGTTCGGTGTTCCCCGGCGACACCATGGTGTTCACTGGACTCGTCACCGGCACCGAGGTGGACAAGGCCGGCTGTTTTTGGGCCGCCATCGACGTGACCCTGGAGGTCGGCGACGAAGTGAAGACGACGTGCGCGGTACGCGTTGCGCTGCCGACCGATCCCGACGACAACCCGTGGTCTCGGCGCGGCGACGCGTGGAAGCCTTAGGAGAACGCTGAAGTATGGATCTCCAACTGACCGAAGAGCAGGAACTCCTGCGGGAGACGGTGCGCGGGCTGTGCGCCCGCCACGCCGGCCTCGACGTCGTGCGCCAGTTGGAGAATGATGCCCTCGGCTACCCCGAGAAGTTCTGGCTGCAGCTCGGCGAGGCCGGACTGCTCGACCTCAGCGAGCTGTCGACGCTCGACGCCGTCGTGATGTACCAGGAGCTGGGGCGGGCGCTCGCGCCGTCTCCGCATTTCGTCAGCGCAGTGATGAGCGCGGGTGTGCTGCGCCGGGCGGACAGCGACTGGCTCGCACGCTTGGCTGGCGGCGACGCCATCATCACCCCCGCATGGCTCGAACCCGAGGGCGGGTTCGGTGAGGCGGGTGTGCAGGTGCAGGTCGACGGCAGCGGTCGCGTCACGGGCACGAAGCGCCACGTGCAGTTCGCATCGGCCGCCGACCGCCTGCTTGTGCTGGCGCGGCGCGACGACGGCGAGATCTCCTACGTCCTCGTCGATCCGAAGAGCACTGGCGTCACCCTCACCCAGCAGCAAACGATCGCGGGCGACACCCAGTACCGGGTCGACTTCGACGGCGCCGCAGGAGAACCGCTCAACACCGGCGGCTGGCAGGTCTGGGACGAGGTCATGCACGACGGCATCATCCTCTTGGCGGCCCAGGCGGCAGGCGGCGCCCGTTACGCCCTCGACATCACGGTGCAGTACGCCAAGGACCGCCAGCAGTTCGACAAGCCCCTCGGCGCGTTCCAGGCCATCGCTCACTACCTGTCCGACGCGGTCACGACCGTCGACGGGGCCGAGACCCTCGTCTACGAAGCGGCGTGGGCGCGCGACGCCGGCAAGCCGGTCACCCGCCTGGCGCCCATGGCCAAGCTTTTCGCCTGCCAGACATTTCGAGACGTGACGGCCATGGCCCAGCAGGTCTTCGGCGGTGTCGGCTTCACCGTCGAGTACGACATCCAGCTCTACTTCCGCCGCGCCAAGCAACTCCAGATCAGCTGGTGGAACGACCGCTACCTGGAGGAACTGATCGCGGCCGACGTCCTCGACTGACGCCGCCTACCCTTACGGGCAAGCGGAAGAGGGGGGAGCCGTGAGGGAGATCGAGACCGACTATCTCGTCGTCGGCGCCGGGGCGTCGGGGATGGCATTCGCCGACGCTCTTGTCACTGCTGCGGACGTTGACGTCGTGATGGTCGATCGCCGCCACAGCCCGGGTGGTCATTGGTTGGATGACTATTCGTTCGTCCGCTTGCACCAACCGTCGGCCAACTACGGCGTCAACTCGCGCGTGCTTGGTCAAGACCGCATCGACGAGACGGGGCCGAATGCGGGGTTCTACGAGCGCGCCACCGCGGCGGAGATCTGCGACTACTTCTCTCGCGTGCTCGACGAGGTTCTCGTCCCGTCCGGTCAGGTCCGATTCTTCGGGATGACCGACTACCGGGGAGCGGACGGCGACGGCCACCATCTGACCTCGCTGCTCACGGGCGAGGAGACAATCGTCAGGGTCCGCCGGAGGTTCGTTGACGCCACCTACGTGGAGTCGTCCATCCCGTCGCGCCACGCCCCGCCGTTCAGCGTCGATACCGACGTGCGCATGATCCCGCCGAACGGCCTGGTCGACCTCGACGAGCCCGCGTCCGGCTTCACGATCCTCGGCGCGGGTAAGACGGCCATGGACACGTGCAACTGGTTGCTGGACCAGGGTGTCGACCCCGGACGGATCCAGTGGTTCCGGCCACGTGACCCGTGGTTGTTCGACCGCCGTGCGATGCAGCCACTCGACCTCGTTGCTGACTACATGGACATGCAAGCGAGCTGGGTCGGCGCCGCCGCCGAGGCCGAAGACGGTATGGACTTCGCTCGCCGGCTGGAGGCCGGCGGAGTCTTCCTACGGATCGACCCCCACATGGAGCCGACCGTGTTCAGGGGGGCCACCATAAGCAGCGGTGAGATCGACTCGCTGCGGACGATCGAGCAGGTCATACCGGGCCGTCGGGTCCTGCGCATCGGAACCGACCGGATCGTGACCGATGACGGCGACCTTGCCGCCGAACCGGGCCGCGTCTACGTGGACTGCACGGCGCAGGGTGTGCGTCCCACCGTGCCTCGGCCCATCTTCGAGGGCGACCGCATGACGCTGCAGTACGTGACGATCGGCATCGTTCCCTGGAGCGCGGCGATTGTCGGCACCGTCGAGGCGCGCCAAGCCGATGACGCTGAGAAGAACCGCCTGTGCCCGACCGTGCAGTTCACCGGGAACGTGGTTGACATGCCTCGGCTCTCCTACGCGGGGATGGACGGCATCACCGTCCGAACGATGGACCCCGACCTGAACGCGTGGAATGACGCCGCCCGTCTCAACCCCGCGGGCGCGGCCACCAAGCACCTCGACGACCCGCGTGTGCAAGAGGCCTTTGCTTCCATGGGCGCCAAGTTCGGCGCTGCCATGGCGAATCTCGCCCGCCAGACCGGCACCGCCCCGGCGTCCGTCGGCTAGCCACTTCTCGTCGAGCTTCCTTGCCCTGGGTACGCGCCCTCGCCGTGGCCGCAATTCTCGCCGCGCCGGTGCGCGTACAGCTCTCGTCGCAACAGAAGCTGCCGACGCGCTTCAACCAGGGTGTGGCCCACGTGAATGGGGGCTGGATCTTCTCGGGCACCGACGTGCTCGCACGCGTGGACGAGAACCTCAAGGTCGTCGCCGAGCACGCTTCACCGATCCCGCCCGAGTGGGCGGCCAAGGGCTACAACCACGTGGGCGACATCGACGTCGTCAACGGCGTGCTCTACGCACCGTTCGAGCAACCCGACTTCAACGCCGGACATCAGGCGACGGCCCGCTTCGACCCGGCGACGCTCAGCTTCCTCGACGCCGTCGACCTTCCCCAGCACGAGAACTCCTTCGTGGCAGTCGACGGCAGCACGATGACGGCGTACACGATGGACCACTTCGACGGCGACCGCCTTCTCCGCTACCAGCTCCCGGCCTGGACGCCACTTCCGCCGCTGCGCATGAGCAGGACGCTGCACCACACCCAGGGCGGCGCCGTCGCACGCGGCGCGGTATGGATCTCGACGTCAGACGACGGCAACCACGTGTACCGGGTCGACCAGACCACAGGGCACGTAGAGACCGTCGCCAGCCTGGGCGCAGCGGGCGAGGGCGAGGGCATCGATGCCACGGCCACTGCGGCCGGCCAGTTGCACGTGGTCCGCAACGTCACCGGCACGCTCGACGTCCTCTTCGAGCACCTCGACGCCCCCCACCAGAGCAACGGGTGGGTGAAGTGGCTGGTGCCGGTGGTCGCCGTTCCCCTTTTCGTGGGGATCGGGATCTGGACGGTCAGGAACCGTCGCCGCCGGCGATCGCCTTAGCGGCCTTGTAGTCGGGCTTGCCGCTCGGTTGGCGCGGCACCTGGTCCACGAAGTGCACGGCTTTGGGGACCTTGTAGCCGGCCACCTGCGATCGGCAGTGCGCTCGCAGGTCCTCCTCGCTCGCGGACGCGCCCGGCCGCAGGGCAACGACGGCCGTGACCCGCTCACCCCAGCGCTCGTCGGGTAGGCCGACGACGAGGGCGTCGAACACGTCGGGGTGGGCCTTGAGGGCGTCCTCGACTTCCTCGGGGTGGATCTTCTCGCCGCCGCTGTTGATGCACGACGACCCCCGCCCCAAGAGGTTGATCGTGCCGTCCTCTTCGACCGTCGCCATGTCGCCCGGGAACGACCAGCGCTTGCCCTCGACCTCGACGAACGTGCGCGCCGACTTCTCGGGGTCGTTGTAGTAGCCGATGGGGATGCGACCGGTCTTGGCCACCCGCCCAACGGCGCCCGTGCCCGGCTTGACCCGCTCGTTGTTGTCGTCGAAGACGGCGTTGGTGTCGTCGACGACGAAGCGGCGGCCTTCCATGGCGCGGCCCTGGTAACCGGTCTCCGACGAGCCGAAGCTGTCGAGGACGAGGACGTTCGGCAGCAGCTCGTTGAACTGCTGCTTCACCGCGGGGGACAGGGGCGCACCGCCGGAGCCGATGCCGAGCACCGACGACGTGTCCCACCGGCCGGGGTTGGCGGCCAGGGCGTCGGCCATGGGCCGGGCCATGGCGTCGCCCACGATCGTCATGCTGTTGCACTTTTCCCGCTCGACCAGGTCCCACGCGTGGACGGGGTCGAACTTGGCGCCGTCGAGCAGCACCGCCTTCTTGGCCTCCAACAGCGCAGAACCCGTCACCCACTGCCCGGCGCCGTGCATGAGCGGGGGCACGATGAGGAACGTGAAGTCGAAGGCGTTGCGGGCCTTCTCGGCCAGCTCCTCGGGCGTCTTCACGGGATCGAAGGCGTAGTTGCCGCCGCCGAACATGGCGAAGAAGGCGTCGTCGTGGCGCCACAGCACGCCCTTGGGCATTCCTGTCGTGCCGCCCGTGTAGAGGATGTAACGATCGTCGTCGGCGCGGGGGCCGAAGTCCCTCTCGGGGGAGGCGGCGGCGAGGGCGGCCTCGTAGTCGTCGCCGATCTTCAACGTGGGGCCGTCGAACGGCGGGTCGAACTCGGGCCCGTGCACGAGGGCGACAAGATCGGCGTCCTTGAACAGATACCGGAGCTCGTCCTCCACGTAACGGAAGTTGACGTTGACGGCGGCGGCCCGCAGCTTCATGGCCGCGACGAACGCCTCCATCCACTCCGTGCAGTTGTAGGCGTAGATGCCGATGTGGCTGTCCTTGCCGACGCCCTGTTCCGCCAGGTGGTGGGCGAGGCGGTTGGACCGCTCCTCGAGCTGTCGGTAGGTCAGTCGCCGGTCGCCGGATACCAGGCACTCGCGGTCGGGGGCGGCGTCGGCCACCAGCTCGAACAGGTCGGCCATGTTCCAGGTCATGGGCTCAGTGAACCCGTCGGTAGCGGTTCACGGACAGCGGTACGAACACAACGAGGATTCCGATGATCCAGAGGAGCGAAAGCCACAGGTTGTGCCACACCGATAGGTGCGCAATCCGATCGAAGTCCTTGCCGAGGATGAGGGCACGGATGGCGTTGATCACGTAGGTCAGCGGGTTGTTGCGGGCGAACGCCTGGAGCCATGACGGCATGGTGTAGACGGGGACGAACGCCGAGCTGGCGAACACGAGTGGGAAGATCCAGATGAAGCCCGCGGCTTGCGCTGCTTCCGGGTCCCGCACGCTCA
>DASZJL010000223.1:0-69252 GCA_035948135.1 Acidimicrobiales bacterium
GGACCCCACCAGTTCCTTTCTCTCTACTGTCTTCCGATCCTCGACGAGGCCCTTGGCGTGGCGCTTGTTGGGGTTGAACGCCACCCACAAGAGGCCGAGCACGATCCACCCGACGACGATGGCGATCGACTTGTAGGCATCCTTCGACGTGGCGCCGCCCGCGGTGATCGCCAGGTACACGACGCCGAACAGCATGGCGAGGTTCATCAACGCTCCGATGCCCGGAGCGATGAAGTGTTTGAGCACGTGCCTGTCGTGCCTGCTGGCGAAGGCCACGATGGCGATCACGCAGCTCATGCCATAGACGAGGAACGTCCCCGTGTTCGACGCGACCGTCACCTGGGTGATGTTGTCGACGTTGTACGGGGTGGCGCAGTACACGCCGATGGCTGCCGACAGCACCGTGAGAACGATGATGCCGCCATGGGGCGTGGCGAACCTGCCGTGCAACAGGCTGAGGATGCCCGGCATCTCCTTGTCCTTGGCCATGGCGTAGGTGACGCGGACGCCTGTGTTCAGGCACGCCAGCGTGGTGCCGAGCAGGGCGATGAGCACGGTGAAGGCCACGATCAGCGACACCGTTGTGCCCGTGTTGGCACCGAGCACGGCGGCCGACGTGTTGTGGATCATCGTGCCGATGGGCGCCGGGTCGGCACCCGAGGCCGCGAAGCCGGTGAGGTGCTGCGCCGGCTGCCCGGCCGCCGCCGCCGTTGTGAACACCGCCGTCTTATTGCTGACCGCGAAGTTGGCCGCGAAGTACTCGAACAGGTAGCAGATGCCGCCCTGGATGATCAGGGACAGCAGCACCCCCCGCTTGATGTCCTTCTCCGGACGCAGCGCCTCCGCACCGAGCGCCGTGACCGACTCGAAGCCCACCAGCAGCAGGATGGCAATCGTCGACTGGTACACGACGTGCATCAGGCTGTGCGGGATCACGACCTTGCCGGCGCTGGCGAAGGCGTAGATGTCGCTGCCGTGCCCGACCCGGTAGGCGATGAACAGGATGCTCACCAGCACGAGGCAGGTGATCTGGATGACGTTGATGAGGATCGACGTCATCGTCGACCCGGTGACGCCCCGGTAGGCGATGTAGCCGCATATGCACGCCAACGCGACAGCGGCGATGGCCTGCGGGATGTAGGTGAGCGTGTGGTGGAAGATCGACGAGTAGATGTAGCCGAACAGGATCCCCATGAAGCCGACCATGATCGCCGGGTACAGCCAGTAGTAGAGGTGGCTGATCCAGCCCACAGTGAGCTTCGCTCCCCGGGCCCACTTCCGGTGCTGCGGCTTCTCCTTGTCGAGGAGGGCGGCCTCGGCGAAGTAGTAGCTCGAACCCGTTCCCGCATCCGGGTAGATACGGGCCAGCTCGCTGTAGCTGTACGCCGTCAACAAGGCGAGCACCAGCGAGAAGAACAGCCCGGTCCACATGTCCGGCGCTGTGGTCCCCCCCTTCTGGGACGCCTGGATCTGGAACGTCGTCCACAAGAACGCCCCCGGCGCGATCAGCGCCATGGCGTTCACGGTGATGCCGGTGAGGCTGAGACTTCGTTTCATCTCTCCGGCGGGCGCTGTGGTGGTCTCGGCCACGCGACTCCTCTCTCTCTCCATCCCGATGTGACCGAGCGCGGCACTGCGCTCGTTACGGAACGTAGAGGTGGCGTGTTTCCGAGCGTGTCCCCTCTGGTGAACGGACTGTTACGAGGATGACGGGAGTGTTACAGACCTCGCGCGCAGCCCTCGCGGAAGTGTTTTTCTATCTGTAACGAGTCCGTTGCGCGGGTTGCCCACGCCTAACCACCGGCTTCGGGACCCTTTCGTAACAGTACGTTTACACAAAGACGACGGTTCTGAAACAAACGTTACGTACGGTCTCGCCGATCCTGGAGGGAAGGGAGGCCTATGTCTGCGCCGCCGGTGCTGATGTCCGTGTTCACGCTCGCCCTGTTGCTGCCTGTCATGTACCGGCGATACCGGCGGCGCTCAGGCGCCCCGGCGGCCGGGTTCCGCACCCGGCGAGGCCGTTTCCTCGTGATGGGCATGGCGTCGATCATCCTCGTCGGCGTCCTCGGGGGCGCGGCCATGGCGGCCAACGGCGACAAGGACGGCTCCAAGACCGGCACCCAGGTCAGCAACCTCATCCAGGACACGTCGAAGGCGCCGGCCGTGGGCGACAAGCCGTCCGCGGACGACGTCGCCGCCCAGACCGAGAAGAACCGCACGTCGATCAACATGACGTGGCTCATGCTCGGCGGCATCCTCGTCCTCTTCATGCAGGCCGGGTTCGCGCTGGTGGAGACAGGGTTCACACGGGCGAAGAACGCGGCCCACACGATGATGATGAACATGGTCATCTTCGCCCTCGGCGTCGTGGGCTGGTTCGTGTGCGGCTACGCGTTGATGTTCGGAGCGGCTGACCAATCGAAGATATTGGGGTTAACACCGCTCGGCTCGCCGTGGCACATCGGCAGCTGGAACATCCTCGCCCACTCGGGCTTCTTCCTCGCCGGGCACGCCTATGACGTATCGGTGCTGGGCTTCTTCTTCTTCCAGCTCGTCTTCATGGACGCCACGGCCACCATCCCAACGGGCGCCATGGCCGAGCGCTGGAAGTTCAGCTCGTTCGTCGTGTGGGGCCTGTTCGCCTCGATGCTCCTCTATCCGATCTACGGCAACTGGGTATGGGGCGGCGGCTGGCTGTCGCAGCTCGGCGTGCTGGGTCCGAAGTGGGGCCACGGCGCCGTCGACTTCGCCGGTTCCGGCGTCGTGCACGCAATGGGGGGCGTGGCCGCCTTCTGGGGCGCCAAGATCCTCGGGCCCCGCATCGGAAAGTTCGACAAGGACGGCAACCCACGCGCCATTCCCGGCCATCACCTGCCAATGGCGCTGCTGGGAACGTTCATCCTCCTCGTCGGGTGGATGGGCTTCAACGGCGGCTCGACCTTCGCCGGCACCGACCTGCGCCTGACGGTCGTCATCGTCAACACGATTCTGGCGTCGGCGTTCGGCTGCCTCTCGTGCATGTTCATCATGTGGCGGCTCTTCGGGAAGCCCGATCCCTCGATGACCGCGAACGGGCTGCTCGCCGGCCTGGTGGCGATCACGGCCCCGTGCGCCTTCGTGGCGCCGTGGGGTGCGGCCGTGATCGGCATCGTCGCCGGCGCCGTGGTCGTGGGCGCGGTGCTGTGGGTGGAGCGCAGGGCCAAGGTCGACGACCCCGTGGGCGCCGTCGCGGTGCACGGCGCCAACGGGCTGTGGGGCCTGCTGGCCGTCGGGCTGTTCGCCGACGGTTCCTACGGCGGCGGGCTCAACGGTGTGAACAGCACGGTGAAGGGACTGTTCTACGGCGACGGCGGGCAGTTCCTCGCCCAGGTCACCGACGTGGTCGTCCTCGTCGCCTTCTGCAGCCTGATGACGATCGTCTTCTTCACCATCATGAAGAACACCATGGGGATGCGCAGCACCGAGGAGGCGGAGATCGCCGGCCTCGACATGCCGGAGATGGGCGCCCTCGCCTATCCCGACTTCCTGGAGGCCCAAGGCCCGGTGTTCCGTTCTGTGGAGGCGGGCACCCCGCCGATCGACGGCGGGTCTGTGTCCGCCGCCAGCTTGCGTGAGGAGGTGGGTTCCCGATGAAGAAGGTGGAAGCGATCTTCCGCCCCGATCGCCTGGACCACGTGTCGGCGTCGCTCGAGGAAGCCGGCTACGGCGGCTTCACCATCACCGACGTCCGAGGCCACGGCCAGTCGCCCGAGAAGGTCGGCGAGTGGCGAGGCCAGACCTACGAGCTGCACGTCACCCACAAGCTGCAGGTCGAGATCGTCGTCGAGGACGGCGAGGTCGAGTCGGTCGTCCAGGCCATCATGCGCGGCGCCCACACGGGGGCCGTGGGCGACGGCCTGATCAGCGTTACCGAACTGGCTGCCGTCTACTCGATCAGGACCGGTGGCCAGACGGTGCCCACGACGATCTCGCAACCGACCAGCTGACGGCGCGCCGTCACGCGAGGCGAAGGACGGCCTTGCCGTTGATCCTGCGGTCGAGCAGGTCGGTGACAGCGGCGCGCACCGCGGCGAGGTCGTTCCAGTCGACGACGCGGTCGATGCCGACGTCGAGGTGGCCGATGGCGACGAGGTTGGCGAGGTAGCCGAGGTCGGTTGAGGCCGAGCGCGAGCGGTCGAGCTCCGCCGAGAGCACGAACGCGTAGAGCCGGGCGCCTGCCTTTCGATAGAACGCGCTGACCACGAAGCTCGTCGGTTCGCCCGACGAGTTGCCGAGCGACACGACCAACCCCTCCGGCGCGACCCGCGCCAGAGCGGCGGCCAAGCTCTCGCCGCCGACCGATTCGAGCACCAGGGTGAAGGAGTCACCGTCGGCCGGGAGCGAGCCGATGACCACGTCCGCCGCACCCAACTCGGGCAGGCCCGCGGCGCGCTCAGTGCGGCCCACGACGGCGGTGACGTGCGCTCCCTTCTGGGCCGCGAGCTGGACGACGAACCGGCCCACGCCCCCCGCGGCGCCGGTGACGGCGACCCGACCGCCGTTGAGGACCTGCATCTCGACGACCCGCCGCGCCGTCATCCCGGCGACGGGCAGCGTGGCCGCGGCCTCGAAGGTCACCTCGTCGGGGAGGCTGATCAGCCTGGTAGTCGGCAGCGCGACTCGTTCGCCCCAGGCCCCGGACGGAGCCAGGCCGACAACCCTCGTCCCCTCGGCCGGTCCCGTGCCATCGGCGGCGCGCTGGGCGACGACGCCGGCGACGTCCCACCCCGGCCGCCACCCGGCTCGGGCGTGCTCCAGAGCGTGGACCTCGCCCCGATTCAGCGACGTGGCCCGCACGTCGACCAGCGCCTCGCCGGGCACCGGCTGTGGCTCGTCGACGTCGACGAGGTCGATGTCGCCTTCGGCGCCGGGGGACGCGACCAGGGCCTTCACAGTCAGTTCTCGACGGGCATCGTCAGTCCTCGACGAGGAACCCGACCTTCATCGTGACCTGGAACTGACCGACGTCACCGTTGACGACCGTGCCCCGGATCTCCTTGACCTCGAACCAGTCGATGTGGCGCACGGTCTCACCGGCGCGCTTCACGCCGTTGCGAACCGCCTGGTGGATGCTCTCGCTCGACGTCCCGACGATCTCGGTCAGCCTGTAGGTCGGCTCGTTGTGGTCGGCCATCTTCCCTCCCGCTGTTGGTAGGCCGGAGCGTAGGCTGCCACATAGTGGAACCGAACCAGACGCTCGCCATCGAAGACATCGACCTGTCCGATCTCACGTTCTGGGCCCGGCCCCTCGAGGAGCGCGAAGGTGCGTTCAAAGCGCTCCGCGACGAGCGGCCCCTCGCGTGGATGCCACCGCCGCAGATCGTGATGCCGTCCGCGATCGACCTGCCCGAGCTCACCGGCTACTACGCCGTGACTCGCCACGCCGACGTGCTCGAGGCCAGCCGCCAGCCGGATCTGTTCTGCTCCGGCAAAGGAGCCACTAGCCAGCTCGACATGCCCGAGGTGTTCCTCGAGTTCTTCGGGTCGATGATCAACCTCGACGACCCTCGGCACGCCCGGCTGCGGCGCATCGTCTCCACGGCATTCACGCCGAAGATGATCAAGACGTTCGAGGATCAGGTGCAGGTGGCGGCTGACCAGATCGTCGATGCCGTCATCGACAAGGGCGAGTGCGACTTCGTCACCGAGGTTGCGGCCCGGCTGCCGCTGAAGATCATTTGCGACATGATGGGCATCGCCGAGTCCGACTACGACTTCGTGTTCACGCGGTCCAACGTCATCCTCGGCGCGACCGACCCCGAGTACGTCCCCGAGGGCGGCGACATCGCAGTGGCGCTCCTGACTGCAGGCGCGGAGCTTTCCCAGCTGGTGACCGAGCTCGGCCAGCAGCGCATGAAGGAGCCCACCGACGACCTCACGTCTGCCCTTGTGACCGCCAACGTCGACGGCGAGCAACTGACCGAGTCGGAACTGGCGTCGTTCTTCATCCTCTTGGTCGTGGCCGGCAACGAGACCACCCGCAATGCCATCAGCCACGGCATGAAGCTGCTCACCGACAACCCCGACCAGCGCAAGACATGGCTCGACGACTTCGAGGCCGTGGCGCCCACGGCTGTCGAGGAGATCGTGCGGGTGGCGTCGCCGGTGATCTTCATGCGCCGCACCGCCACCCAGGACACGACGCTCGGCGGCCACTCCCTCGAGGAGGGCGACAAGCTCATGCTCTACTACTGGTCGGCCAACCGCGACGCTGCCGTGTTCGACGACCCCTTCCGGTTCGATGTCCGGCGCGAGCCCAACCCCCACGTCGGCTTCGGCGGTCCCGGCCCACACTTCTGCCTCGGCGCCCACCTGGCCCGCCGCGAGATCACGGTCATGTTCCGTGAGCTGTTCCGACGCATCCCCGACATAGAGGTGTCAGGCGAGCCGTCGCGTCTGCTCTCGGGCTTCATCAATGGCATCAAGCACCTGCCGGTCACGTTCACGCCGGGTGGCTCTGCGCATTCGAACTGACCGAACGGCTTGAACTGATCGGCAGCCGGGTATGAGCAGGTCAGGGTCTTACGACCCGCACGCCATGCTCGACGCCCGCACAACAGAAGCGTCCCCGCCGGACTCCGCGTCGCCGACGACATCGGGGATCAGCAGCGTCCCCGGCTCGGCGTCGTCGACGCCGCCGATGAAGCGCCAACGGGAACGCGAGCGCCAGCTACGCAAGATGAAGCACCGCGCCACCGGGATGTTGGTGGTCATGACGGTGTTCTTCGTCCTCATCACCGTGTTGACCGATGGCACCGGGGTCTGGGGCTACCTGCAAGCCCTGGCCGAGGCGTCGATGGTCGGTGGGCTCGCCGATTGGTTCGCGGTCACGGCCCTCTTCCGTCACCCGCTCGGGATACCGATCCCCCACACCGCGGTCATCGTCGAGCGCAAGGACGAGTTCGGACGCACCCTCGGCGAGTTCGTACAGGAGAACTTCTTGAGCGCCGACGTCATCACCGAGCGGGTGCGCAACGCCCACGTCGTCGAGCGGGCGGCCGAGTGGCTGTCCGACGACGCCAACGCCGCCCAGCTGTCCGGTCACGCCGCCGACCTGGCCGTCGGTCTCGCCGATCTCGTCAACGACGAGGACGTGCACCGGCTGGTCGACGAGGAGCTGGCGGCCGCGGTGGAGCGGCTGCCCTTGGCGTCGATGGCCGGGCGGGGTCTCCAGATGATGACGGCGGAGAACCGGCATCACGAGCTTTTCGACGCCATCCTGCGCGGCCTCGAGCACTTCCTCGACGAGAGCCGGGAGACGCTGCGGACCCGCTTCGCCGAGGAGGCGCCGTGGTGGCTGCCCGACGCCGTCGACGACCGCATCTTCGACCGTCTGTTCGAGGGCGTCTGCCGCCTCCTTCGCGACGTCAACCGCAACCCCAACCACGAGGTGCGCAAGCAGTTCGACACGTGGGTGACGTCGCTCATCGACCGCCTCGAGCACTCCCCCGAGATGCAGGAGCGCGTCGACGAGCTCAAGCGCGAGGTGCTGGAGCACCCGCAGCTGCGGGAGTGGTCGGCATCGTTGTGGGGCGAAGTGAAGGACACCCTCCGGGAACAGGCGGCCGATCCCGACTCTGAGCTGCGGGCGCGCATCGCCGACGCCGTCCAAGCCCTGGGGCGCCGCCTCTGCGAGGACGAGGGCCTGCGGAAGAAGGCCGAGCAGATGATCGTGGACGGCGTCGCCTACCTCGCCGAGCACTTCCACGACGAGCTCGCCGAGCTCATCAGCGGCACCGTCGAGCGCTGGGACGCCAGCGAGACGTCCGAGAAGCTCGAGCTCCTCCTGGGCCGTGACCTGCAGTGGATCCGCATCAACGGCACCGTCGTCGGCGGCCTCGCCGGCCTCGTGATCCACGCCGTCGCCCAGGCCCTCCACTAACTCATCTGCATTCTGAGGGTGGATGTCTGGCCGGGAGGCCCGACATCCACCCTCAGAACGCAATGGGGGCAAGAGGTCCTACGACGATCGACCCATTTACCTCGGGGTGTGACGCTGCCGACACTCGAACGATCAAGTGGAGTGACGTGGCGTTCGAGGACAGCAGCGATCTCGTGGTGCGGGCCCGTGGGGCCGACCGAGACGCGTGGGAAGCGCTGTACCGGCGCGCCTACCCCCGGCTCCTCGCCTACGCCATGCGCCGCCTGGACGCCGACGGGGCGAGGGACGCCGTGAGCGAAACCATGGCCCGCGCCGTCGCCAATATCGGCCGATATCGCCAGGTTCCGGGCAGCGGTGGGTTTGACGGCTGGCTCTTCGGCATCTGCCGCCACGTGGTCCTCGACGCCCAGCGGGCCGCCGGTCGCCGCGGCTACGGCCCGCCGCCCGACACCGTGAGCCACGTCGATCCGGCCGAGGGCCTGGTGTCGGCCGAGGAAGCCGACGCGGTCCGCCGGGCGTTCGCCCTCTTGTCCGACGACGACCGCGAGCTGCTCGAACTTCGGGTGGTGGCCGGCCTGTCGGCTGAGGAGACCGCTGCTGCGCTGGGGCGCCGCGCTGGCGCGGTGCGCATGGCCCAGTCCCGGGCCCTGAGCAAGCTGCGCCGGTTCCTGAGTGAGGTCGAGGGGGTGTCCGCGTGACGACGCGCGACGACGAGCTCCTCGACGTCCTGGCCACCAGCCTGGGGCCGGCCCCGGACGCCGAGCCGACGTGGGCCGAGGTCTCCCAGCTGCACCGCCTCGTCGACACCGCGGCCGGCCGCGGCCCGCGTGCTCGCACTCCCCTGTGGCGGATCCGCCGCCCCCTGACCGCGGCGCTGGCCGGCGTCCTCGTCTTCGGCACCGCTTCGGCCGCGGCCGCGCTGTCGGGCGCAGTGATGCCTCAGCCGGTCCGCGTGGCCGCCCGGGCGGTCGGCCTCCCCGTTGACTCCCCCGACCTGGCCGGCGCCCGGGCCGCCCTCGCCCGCCTCCGCGATGCACTCGACCATCGGCCGCTCGAGCTCGGCGCCATTCGGGCGCTGGCCCAAGACGCCCGCGACCGCGTCGGCCGGCTCTCGGCTGACGACCGCGCTGACGTCGAGGCCGAGGCCACCTTCCTTCTGGCCCAAGCCGACAACGCACTGGCCCCGCCGCCCGGCCCGCTCGGCGCACCGCCGCCGGAGACGCGCCCGGCGTCGCCGTCAGGCGCCGCGCCCGCACCGGCATCGCCGAGCGCGGAGCCGGCCGACGACGGCGGCCGCGACCAGCCGACGGCCAACCCCAACCAGTCCGGCCCCGGCTCCGACGACCACCCCTCCGGCGACGACCAGTCCGGATCCTCGGCCGGGCCCAGCCAGTCGTCAGGCCCGGGTTCTTCCGGTTCGTCGGGCGACAACCAGACGGCCACGACCCAGCACGTCGACAACTCCGGGCACGGCGGCTCCGACGGTGGCGGCTCCTCTCATGACGGCGGGGGCTCCTCCCACAACGGTGGCGGCTCCGCCGGAGGCTCCTCGGGCAGCGGCGACGGCCACTCCGGCCCCGGCTGATCCCCGCCCCACCCCCTATCGCTGGCGTCTTGGCGCCCAGCGCACAGAAGTCAGCAATAGCGAGGCAAGGGCGGCGGCGACCGTTACAGTGGTCGATGTCATGATGGCCACTGAGTACCGGATCGACGAGCTGGCCCGGGAGGCCGGCACAACGGTGCGCAACGTGCGGGCGTACCAGGACCGCGGGCTGCTCCCGCCGCCCCGCCGGTCGGGCCGCGTCGGCCTGTACACCGACGCCCACCTCGCGCGCCTGCGCCTGATCGGCCACCTGCTCGAGCGCGGCTACACACTCGGCAACATCGATGAGCTGATCTCGGCCTGGGAGCGCGGCCAGGACATCGGCGAGCTCCTGGGGCTCGAGGCCGTGCTGGTCCAGCCCTGGTCGGACGAGGAGGCGAGCGAGATCACGTTCGCCGAGCTCACCGAGCTGTTCGGCGACGACCCGGGTGCCCTGCAGGAAGCGGTGAAGCTGGGCCTGCTCGAGCCCGAAGAGGGCGGCGAGCGCTTCCGCGTCCCGAGTCCCCGTCTCCTGCACGCCGGCGCCGAGCTGGTCGCGGCCGGGATTCCTCTCGACGCCGTCCTCAACCACGCCCGCCAGCTGGCCCGTGATACCGACCGCATCGCGGCCCGCTTCGTCGAGCTGGTGGCGGCCAACGTGTTCGAGCCCTACGGCGACCGGCCGTTTCCCGCCGCCGACGTGCCCCGCCTGGCCGAGCTCATGCGCCACCTGCGCCCGCTCGCCCAGACGACGGTCGACGCCTACCTGGCCCGGGCCATGGAGCAGCGCATGGGCCGCGAGCTGGGCGCCCACTACGACCGCCTCATGGAGCATCTCGGGGAGCAGACCGCAGCAAGTTGAGTGTCACTGCAGCTTGAGTGTCACTGCAGCTTGAGTGTCACTGCATCTTGAGTGCCATACGTCATGTGGCGCTCGCGACTGTGACAGTTTAGACTGACACAGTCTTGGGGATCCTTTCGAGAGAGAGCGCCCCACCTCGGCCTACCGGAGGACAGCAATGATGCTTCTCGCCGCTCAGAGCACCGGCACGACGGCACCGGCACGAGGCGCCCCGCTCTCCGACCTGATCACGCTGACGATCGTCTTCGCCGTGGCCGGGCTGCTGCTGCTGGCCGTCTCCGTCGGCCACCGACACAAGCGGGTGCACTGGCTGCGCCGGCTCGGCGACTTCTCCGAGCAGGTCAGCGGCCTCCCGCCGTGGGCCGCCCTCCCCAACGTCGTCGGCGCCGTCAGCCTCATCACCGCCGCCTTCGGCTTCTACTGGGACGTCTCCTGGCACATCGACCGGGGCCGCGATCCCGGGGCGCTGGCCAACCCCGCCCACTGGTTCATCATCATCGGCCTGGCCGGCATCGCACTGGCCGGCATCCTCTCGATCGTGCTCGGCGACGAGCGTGCGACGGGCTCATCGCTCCGCTTCGGCCGCGACTGGAACGTGCCCGTCGGCGGTCTGCTGTTGAGCATCTGCGGCGTCATCGCCCTCGCCGGCTTCCCCCTGGACGACATCTGGCACCGCCTGTTCGGTCAGGACGTCACCCTGTGGGGACCGACCCACATCCAGATGATCGGCGGGGCGTCATTGGCGACGCTCGCCCTCTGGGTGCTGACCGTCGAAGGCGAGCGAGCAGCGACAGAGGCCGGTCGGCCGGTGAACCCGAGGACGATGCGCCTCATCCACATCTCGCTCGCCGGCGCCTTCCTCATCGGCATGTCGACGCTGCAGGCCGAATTCGACTTCGGCGTCCCCCAGTTCAATCAGCTCTTCCACCCGACGATGATCATGCTGGCCGCCGGCATCGCCCTCGTGGCCGCCCGCATCCGCCTCGGCAAGGGCGGGGCGCTCGCCGCCGTCGGCTTCTTCCTCCTCTTCCGGGGCGTTCTGACGCTGCTCATCGGGCCCATCCTCGGGCGCACCCTCCTGCACTTCCCGCTGTACCTGGCGGAGGCAGCGGTCATCGAGCTCGTCGCCCTGCGCGTTCCCGCCCGGCGCGAGCCGCTGACCCTCGGGTTGTGGGCCGGCGTCGGCATCGGCACCGTGGGCCTGGCCGCCGAGTGGGCGTGGAGCCACGTCTTCATGCCGCTGCCCTGGACCGCGCACCTTCTTCCCCTCGGTGCCGTGGTCGGCGTCGTCGCCGGCATCTGCGGCGGCGTCATCGGCGCAACGATCGGGCGGGCGCTCAGCCCGCCGGCGGAGGGCAACCTCGTCACCCGCCAGCGCCTCCCACGGGGTGCGGCCGCGGCACTGGCGGTGGCTGTCCTCGCCATCTTCGCTCTACCGCTGACGTCCACCGTGCATCCCTACCGCGCCGACCTCGCCATGGATCCGCCTCTGGGCATCCCCGGCGGCCGCGTACACGTGACACTGCGCATGCACCCCGCCGACGCGGCGCGCAACGCACAGTGGTTCAACGTCACCGCCTGGCAGGGCGCCCGCACGGGCAATGGCGGCCTCGTCATCAAGGACCTGCACGAGACGAGCCCTGGCGTGTACCAGACCGACGGCACCGTTCCGGTGTTCGGCGAGTGGAAGGCACTCGTTCGCCTCCACAAGGGCCGCAGCCTGATGGCGCTGCCGATCTACCTCCCGGCCGACCCCGCCATCCCGGCGCCGCAGGTGCCGCCGTGGCCCAACGTCACGCGCTCGTTCCAGCGCGAGAAGGGCATCCTCCAGCGGGAGTCGGTGGGCGGCCAGGGCCTGCAGCGGCCGGCCTACGCCCTGCTCGGCGCGCTCGCCTTGGTGTGGGTTGGGTCACTGGGCTGGGGCCTCCGTCGCCTCGAACGTGCACTCCCGCCCGACGTGCGTAGTGACGACCACGGGGTCACGCCGACCCCCGAGCCTGAGCGCCAGCCGGTTGGCGCCGGGCGCCCTTGACATCTCGTTCATCAACGTTAAGGTCGAAGGCGCTTCACCGATCACTGCACGAACTGGGGCCCCTGAACGATCAGGGGCCTCCCGTTTGGGGCGGCGGCCTCAAGCGTGCGAGAGACGGGAGACGCGATGCCCGAACAAGGGAGGCATCCCCGCTGGACCACGGGCACCCCAGTGTTGGTCCGCAATCGATTCGACGGCGCCTGGGTCGGCGGCTTCGAGCTGACCGACGCCAAGGATCAGAGCTACGAGGTCAGACGCCGCTCCGACCGCGTCGTCCTCCCCGCGCGTTTCGACGAGTCAGAACTTCGCCCCGAGGGCGAGACCTCCTAGCGCTCCCCCGCCAGGCCGCTCGCGGCCATCAGCGGCCAGTCGCCTGCGGCGAGTAGTCGTGCCGCCTTCGGCGGCGCTGATTCCCCGGCCGTAACGGCGCCGGCTTCGCCTGACGCCGTCAACGGCCACACCGGCTCGCGGTCGTCCACTGGCCCCACCCGGCGCGCTGTTGCAGTTGAACGGCTGCCGCGTCCTGCTGCTCGGGCGGGGCGTCGCTGGCCGTGCCTGAGTATCCGAGCGCGTGCCAGGTGGAGTCCATGAACTGGTAGGCGCCGCCGCCCGGCGCGTTGTAGTTGTTCCCGGACTCGAGCTGACGGATGCAGTCCCACGTGCCGCTCGGGCGACCTCCCCGGCTGCGACGGGCGGCGTCGCGGCGGGCCTGGTCGGCGGCGACCAGAGCCGCGAGCTGGCCGTTGACGCGGGCGAGCAGCGCCCGCATCGACGCCTCGGTCTTCGCCAGAGCGGCCACGTCGCCGTCGAGGGCGGCCACGGTTGCCCGCCGGTCGGCTTGGAGGCGCTGGAGGGAGCCCCGCTTGATCCCGAGATCCTGTCGGGCGGCGACGAGCTCGTCGGCCACGGCCCTGTCTTCGCCGGCGGCGAGCGACGCGTAGTGGTTCCGCACGGGCAGGTCCTGGCCCCTGCTGTCGGCCAACTGCTGGACGATGGCGATCGAGCCGCCGTGCACGTAGGCGTCCACCGCCTGGCGGGCCAGCCTGCCTTTCACCTCGCCGAAGCGGCCGTTGGCGGCGCCGAGCATGCCCGTGGCCTGCGCCAGGGCCGCGTCGGTGGCGGCCAGCTTCGCTTTGGCTTCGTTGAGCCGGGCGACCACGCCCGCGATGCGCTGGGCGGTGGCGTCGATCTGGGCCGCCAGCCGGGCAGCCTGGGCCTTCTTGTCGTCGACTGGACCCGCGGATGACCTCGCGGTGCCGCCCGTGAAAACCACCACCGCGACCGCCAGGGCGGCGGCTGCACGAAGTGATCGTCGTTGAAGACTCATGGCGAGGCGCGCGCCAACATCAAGAAAGGGGCGCAGGGAGCGCTTCGACCCTAGTCAGGCGTCATCCTGCCCGCCACCGAGCGCGCCCAGCGCGGCCTCTAGGAGTCTGCGGACGCCATCCAGGACTCGGCCAGCGGGTTGCGACCCGCGAGCGAGCCCCGCGAGCCGTAGGGGCGGAAGCGGATGAACGCTTGCCGGTGGTGAAAGGGCTTGGCCCGGTCGGCGGTGATGGCATCGGGGTGGGCCGGGTCCGTGGGGCCGTAGGCGTAGTCCGACAGCGCCTCCGTCGACTCCCACAGCGAGAAGGTGCCGACGAACGGCGGGCGGGCCAGGGCGGTGCCCCAGATCAGGCCGGGCGCGCGGAGGGCGCGGTTCTCGGCCCGGTTGGCAGCGCGCAAGAAACGGCGCGCCTGCGTCAGTCTCGTGCGGCCGAGCGTGATGACCCCCGCCTGGCCGTCGTAGTCGACCTTGCGAGACCGCGGGAGCTCGTCGGGAACGCCGGGCCAGGAGCCGAAGACGCGCAGCGGATCGAGCCGCACGTGCCAGCCGTCGCGCAATGCCGCGGCCGTCGGGTGCTCGGAGAGGAAGCGGTCGAGGGCCGCGTCGTCGTCCCAGAAGGCAACGAGGGCGACCCGACCCAACTGGGGTGAGGGCCGCATCGACCCGCCCAGGATGGCAGTGGACGCGACGTTTGCCTGGCGCAGCCCGGGAGCCGACGGTGCGCGGCGCAGCAGCCCGAGGGCCTTGCGGGCGCCGACGTCGGCGATGTGAACGGATGCGATCATCCCTGACGAGAGGCTACGGAGAGGCATCTGGTTCCGAAAGTCTCTATTGCAAGCTGGACGCAATAGGTGCCAGACTGTCGGAACAGTGGGCGCGTTCAGCATCGGCCTCGTCGTCACGGCCTTCGGGTTCGGGTTCCGGCACGGGATCGACTGGGACCACATCGCGGCCCTCACCGACATCACCGGGTCCCAGGACGACAGCCGCCGGTCGATGGTGCTGGCCACGATGTACGCCCTCGGTCACGCCCTCGTCGTGTTCGCCCTCGGCGTGGCGGCCATCGTCGCCGCCGAGCGCCTCCCGTCGTCGGTCGACGGCGTCATGGAACGGGTCGTCGGCGCCACCCTCGTGGCGCTCGGCGTCTACGTCATCGTCTCGCTCATCCGCAACGGCCGCGACTTCCGCATGCGGAGCCGGTGGATGCTGGTGTTCTCCGGTGTCCGTCGGGCGGCGCGGTGGACCCGGCGGCGCGTTCGTTCGCGCGACGTCGTGATCATCACTCACGAGCACGCCCACGACGCCGCCGAGCCGCATCCCGATCGCCACGCGCCCATCTCGGTCGGGGCCACCGAGAACGGCGCGACCACCACCGTCGCCACTGAGCACCGTCACGGTCACCGCCACATCGGCACCGTGCCCGACGACCCGTTCATGACCTACGGAAAGCCGACCGCGTTCGGCGTGGGGATGATCCATGGGGTCGGTGCGGAGACGCCCACCCAGGTCCTGCTCTTCTTGGCCGCCGCCGGGGCGGGCGGCACCACTGAGGGCCTGGCGCTGCTGTGCTGCTTCCTCGTCGGACTGCTGTCGTCGAACTCGCTCATCGCCGCGGCCGGCACGTTCGGGTTCCTGGGCGCGGCGCGGAACTGGCCCCTCTACGTCGGCATCTCGGTCGTGACCGCGGTGTTCAGCCTGGTGATCGGCACCATCTTCCTGTCGGGGAGCGCGACGGTCCTGCCGGCGTTCTTCGGCGGGTGAGCGATCCGACGGGGAGCGCAGCTCACCGTCGTCGCTCGGGACTGAGCGCCGCCGAAGGCGGCTCCATTACCGGCCGGAGGCCGATGACAAACGCGGAGCAGCTGGACGACATCCTCGAGCGCCTGCGGGCGGCGGGCGGCCGCATCACCTCGGCCCGCCGGGCCCTCGTGACCGCCCTGCTCGAGTACGACGGCCATCCCACGGCGGAGGGCCTGGCCGCCACCGTGCAGGCCCGCCAGCCCGACGTCCACCAGACGACGATCTACCGGATCCTCGACGACCTCGAACGGCTCGGAGTGGTCGAGCACACGCACCTCGGCCACGGCCCCGCCGTCTATCACCTGAGCGAGAGCGCCCATCCCCACGTGGTGTGTGAGCGTTGCGGGCGCGTGATCGAGGTCGACCGGCGGGCCTTCGACGCCCTCGCCCGCCAGCTGCGGGACAAGCACGACTTCGAGCTCCACCCCGGGCACTTCGCCGTCACCGGCAGGTGTGGGGCCTGCGCCGCCGAATAATCCTCCGTGCACAAGGGGCGAATCGCACTGTTGGTCGTCGCCGTGGTGGCGGTGCTGCTGGGCATCCCAGCGACCCGCGCGCGTGCGGCGGGTCCGACGTTCACCGACGTCTCCGGGATCCCGATCCACGTCGTCGGCCAGACCACCGTCGACAGCCGCCAGTACAACGTCCAGATGACGTCACCCGCGCTCGGGACGAACCACGTCCTCGACGTCCGCGTCCTGCTGCCAACCAGCTATGACACGGACACGACGGCGCGCTATCCCGTCCTCTACCTCTTCCACGGCACGAGCGGCCGGGCATCGGACTGGGTGACCTTCGGCGCCGCCGAGACCACAACGGCCCCGCTCAACCTCATCACGGTGATGCCCGACGCCGGCTTCAACGGCAACGGCGGCGGATGGTTCACCGACTGGGTCGACACCGCGACCACCCTTGGCCCCTCGGAGTGGGAGACGTTCCACGTCAGCCAGCTGATCCCGTGGGTCGACGCCAACCTGCGCACGGTCGCCACCCGATCGGGCCGCGCCGTCGCCGGCCTCTCCCAAGGCGGGTTCGGGTCCACGACCTACGCGGCCCGTCACCCCGACACGTTCCTCTCGGTGGCGTCGTTCTCGGGGGCACCCGACATCGACTACAACCCCGTCACCGCCGTGGGCGCGACGATGATCATCGAGGCGACGGCGTTCGGCCTCGACGGCGTCGAGCCCGAGGCCATGTTCGGTTCGCGTGCGACCAACGAGATCAACTGGCAGGGCCACGACCCTGCCGACCTCGTCACCAACCTGAAGGGGACCGACGTCCGGCTGTGGACGGGTTCAGGCCAGCCCGGCACGGGCGACCCGTTCGACGGCGCGGCGATGGGCATCGAGGCTGCGACCCACGGGTCGACGCTGAGCTTCACCCAGCGGGCGCAGATGAAGGGCGTGCCCTACCAGCTGAATGACTACGGCGCCGGCATCCACACCTGGAAGTACTGGACGCGCGACCTGCAGCAGTACGCGCCCCAGCTGATGACGCTCTTCGGCAGTCCCCCGGCGCCGCCCGCGCCGACGCAGTATGAGTCCATCGACAAGACCTGGTCACAGTGGGGTTGGTCGGTCGCGTTGTCCCGCTCGGTCGCGCAGCAGTTCAGTTCGCTGACCGGCGCCGGCGCCGGAGGGTTCACGCTCGCCGGGACCGGCACGGCCGCGGTGGTGACCCCCGCCCTCTACGCCCCGAACTCGCCCCAGAGCGTGACGATGGCGACGACGACCGGCTCGACCACGACCACGGTCGCCGCAGACGGCGCCGGGCAGCTGCATCTGACAGTGCCGCTGGGCCCCGACGTCCCTGGCGCCGGCGGCGCCGCGGTCATGGGCGTGCCCGACGTTCCCCCGTGGCCGTCGACCACGGTCACCGTCCACCCCGCCTAGTCAGCACCGTCACCTCGCGGCCCGCGGCGGCGCTCGCCTGGCTCTACGCTCGCTCTCAGGTTTGGCCCAGGGACCCTTCAGTCCCAGGGGCGACGCTTGGAAGGTCCTGTAGACGCTCGTAGAAGGGAGGCCGTCGATGGAACAGGCGCCCATGCGGGTGCTGGTCGTCGACGACGAGAGCTACATCACCGACCTGGTCGGCACCGCGCTCCGTTACGAAGGCTTCCAGGTCGAGGAAGCCCCCGGTGGACGGGCGGCTATGGCAGCCGCCTCCTCGTTCCGGCCCGACCTCGTGATCCTCGACGTCATGCTCCCCGATCTCGATGGCTTCGAGGTCACCCGCCGCCTCCGGTCCGAGGGTTTCCGGGCCCCGGTGCTGTTCCTCACCGCGAAGGACGCCACCGAGGACAAGGTGGTGGGGCTCACGATCGGCGGCGACGACTACCTCACCAAACCCTTCGCGCTCGACGAGCTCATCGCCCGGGTGCGCGCCGTCCTCCGCCGCACCGGCGGGGGCAACGGCGACGAGTCCCTGCGGTTCGCCGACCTGGTGATGGACGAGGACACCCACGAGGTCTGGCGGAGCGACAACCTGGTGCAGCTGACGCCCACCGAGTTCAAGCTCCTGCGCTACTTCCTCCTCAACCCCCGGCGCGTGCTGTCCAAGACCCAGCTCCTCGAGCACGTGTGGGAGTACGACTTCGGTGGCGACCCCAACATCTTGGAGACCTACATCTCCTATCTGCGCAAGAAACTGAACGCGGCGGGGCCGCCCCTCATCCAGACCGTGCGAGGCGTCGGGTACAGCCTGCGCCTGGCTGGATGAGCGGAGGACAAGGAGGCCGGTGACGTGTCGCTGCGCGCCCGGCTGGTGGCCGTGGCGTCGGCCCTCGTCGTCGTGGGCCTCGTTGTCGCTGCACTCGTCAGTTACACGGCGCTCCGCTCGTCGCTGCTGAGCCGGGTCGACCAGCAACTCGAGCTCCTCCACCGCCGCGTCGAGGCGCAGCTGTTCCGGTCCGGCGACGCCAACTCGATCGGGCGGGCGGCCGCGTTCGACACCGTGGCCGGGTCGCCGCCGTTCCTCCAGGTGCGCAACGACGACGGCTCCGTGCTCGGCAGCGTGGTCGTGCGTCCCCCCGGTGAGCGCACCTACACCCCCCAGCTTCCATCCCGTCTTCCGTCGGTCCCCGTTGACACCGACCCCAACCCCGGAGGCCCCAGCAAGACGTTCACCGTCGGCTCGGCCGAGACCGGCGGGCCCGACTTTCGTGTGAACGTGTCGTCCATCGGCGCGAGTGGCCAGACGCTGATCGTCGCCCTACCCCTACGCGACGTCGCCCGCACGTTGCAGCGCTTCCGCAACATCGAGCTGCTCGTGACCATCGGCGTGGCGCTCGCCGTGGCCGGGGTCGGGCTGTGGCTGGTGCGAGTCGCCATGCGGCCGCTGACGGGAATGGCCACCACCGCCGACGCCATCGCAGCCGGCGACCTGAGCGCCCGCGTGTCCCCAGCCGACGACGACACCGAGATTGGGCGCCTGGGGCTGGCCCTCAACACCATGCTGGAGCGGATCGAGAATGCGTTTGCCCAGCGCCAGCAGTCTGAAGACCGGCTGCGGCGGTTCGTAGCGGACGCCTCTCACGAGCTGCGTACGCCGCTCACCTCGATCCGCGGCTACGCCGAGCTCTTCCGCCGGGGCGCGGCCACCAGGCCCGACGACCTGGCGAAGGCGATGTCCCGCATCGAAGAAGAGGCCGCCCGCATGGGCATCCTCGTCGAGGAGATGCTCCTCCTCGCCCGCCTCGATCAAGGGCGACCGCTCGAACGCCGGCCGGTCGACCTGTCCGCCATGGCCGCGCAAGCCGTCGCCGACGCGCGCGTGGTCGAACCGAACCGTCGGATCGACCTCGACCTCGATGGATCCGTCGAGGTCGTCGGTGACGCCGTGCGCCTGCGCCAGGTCCTCGACAACCTGCTTTCCAACGTGCGGACCCACACGCCCGCCGGCACGCCGGTCACCGTGCGGGCCCGTCGCGACGGGGCCGACGCCGTGCTGGTCGTCGAGGACGAGGGGCCGGGCATGAGCGAGGACCAGGCGGCCCGGGCGTTCGAGCGCTTCTACCGGGTCGACCCGTCCCGCGCCCGCACGAGCGGCGGCGTCGGGCTCGGACTGTCGATCGTGAACGCCATCGTCGTCGCCCACGAGGGAACGGTCACTGTCGACTCCCGACCCGGCGAGGGAGCCACGTTCACGGTCACGCTCCCCGTCGACGGACCGACGGAGCACCCAGAAGCCAAAGAGGAATCAGTGACCGAGCACCACGAGGAACTCGATCAGCCCGTGGTCCTCGGTGCTGATCGGCCCGAAGCTCGGGTTGGGGATGTTCCAGTTGGCGAACACGACGGGGATCGAGCCGCTGACCCTGATGGTGTTGCCTGAGCGCTCGGCCTGAATGTCGGCCACGGCCGGCTTAGTGACGCCGTGGGTGGTCAGGTCGCCGGTGGCTTTGGTGGTCACCCGACCGGTCGTCGACGACAGGTCGATGGGCTGGGTCAGCTTGAAGGTGGCCGTCGGGAACGTGGACGTGTCCATGATCCGGTGCTGGAACTGGTCGTCGCGCTTGGCCTTGTCACTCGACACCTGGGTGAGGTCGACGGTGACGTTGGCGGCCGTGACCTTGGTGCCGTTGATGGCGGCGTCACCAGTCACCGCCGTGGTCCGCCCCACAGCCTCGTTGTGCTGGCCGAAGAGGATCTCGTTCACGCGGTAGCCGGCCTGCGAACCGGTGGTCACCTTCCACGTCCCGTCGAGAGGAACGGTGGCGCCGCCGCTGCTGGGGTCGGCGGTGGTGCCCGTCGAGTTCTGCGACGACAGGCTCAGGCGCTTGGGCGCCTTCCCCTCGATGAAGTGGATGTAGACGTATGGCCCGGCGACGGCGAGCACCGCCACGACGACGACTCCCACGATCAGCCATCGCTGCCAGCCACGGATGCGTGCCATTGGACTCCCATTCCCTTTGGTACGGCCGAGAATTCTCGTGGCCGCCGCTGGACGCCGCCCCGGAACTTGCTCAGAGTTGGCTGGGAAGTCTGTTCCATTTTGCGCCAACAGGCGTACACTTCAGTCGTCGTAACACGGTCGTCGGGGCTCGGCGGGGCCCCCTGGGTTCAGAAGGGAGCCCTCTCATGACCGCACAGCCCCGATGGGCAGCGCCGTGAGCCTCGTGATCAGGCTCGCCGCAGCCTGGACGTTCCTCTCGGTCGCAGCCTCGCTCGCGCTCGGACGGGCCCTCAGCGCACTCGACCGCGTGCCGGTGCGGGTGCCGTACAGATGACTCGGGTGACAGGCGCTCCAGAGGCGGCCCCACCCAGTTGCGAGCCGACCGTGAGGTGCCCGGCCTGCGGCGGTGTCATCCCGCTGTCCAGCGGGTGGGGCCCGGTGGGCGACAAGCGCTTCTTGTGCGCCCGGTGCGGTGAGGTCACCGACCTCACGATCCGCATCTGACAGTCGCTGGTCGTCAGTCGACGAGGGCCTGGTAGACGAGCTGCTTCAGCTGTGGCCGGATCGGGTAGGTGCTCGACGGCAAGAGTTGGGTGAGGAACAGCGCCGTCACCTGCTCGACGGGGTCGACCCAGAAGGCGGTGCTGGCCGCCCCGCCCCACGCGAACTCACCGGGGCTGGCCAGGACCTTGTTCTTGACCGGGTCGACGAGCACCGAGAACCCCAGCCCGAAGCCCGTGCCGTCGAAGGTGGTCTCGGCGAACAGCGGCCGGCCGAAGGCCTCGAGATCGGCGCCCCCCGGGAGATGGTTCTGGGTCATGTAGCGCACGGTGCGGCTGCCCAGGAGGCGGACCCCGTCGAGCTCGCCCTCGTTGAGCAGCATCTGGGTGAAGCGGTGGTAGTCAGCCGCGGTCGACACGAGCCCGCCCCCGCCGGAGAGGGCGTCGGGCGGCCGCAGGGCGAGGTCGCCCAAGGGGTCGAGCCGGACGGCCCGCCCCGTGGCGGGGTCGGGCATGTAGAGCGCTGCCAGGCGCTCGGCGTCACCGGCGCCGACCGAGAACGCGCTGTCGTCCATGCCCAGGGGGCGGAAGATGCGCTCGTCGAAGAAGCGGTCGAGGGACTGCCCGGAGGCCACCTCGACGACCCGGCCCAAGACGTCACTGGACACGCCGTAGTTCCACTCCGAGCCGGGCTGGAACAGCAGGGGGATCGCCGCCCAGGCGTCACAGCACGCGGCCAGGTCCATGCCCGGCGGGCTCCCCCACTCGAAGCCCTGGGACCGGTAGATCGCGTCGATCGGGTGGGCGTGGTGGAAGCCGTACGTCAGCCCCGATGTGTGGGTGAGCAGGTGCCAGATGCGCACGGGCTCGGTGGCCGGCTCGGTCACCGGCCGCAGGGCCGAGCCCTGTCGGTACACACGCACGTCTGCGAATGACGGGATGAAATTGCTCACCGCGTCCTTGAGTTCGAAGGCCCCTTCCTCATAGAGCATCATCGCCGCCACCGACGTCACCGGCTTCGTCATCGAATAGACGCGGAAGACGGTGTCGAGCTCGATGGGTTGCCCGGCTTCCATGTCCCGCTGCCCGTAGGTGCTGACGTGCACGACGCGCCCGGCGCGGGTGACGGCCAGCAGCCAGCCGGGGAGGCGACCGTCGTCGACATAGCGGACGAAGTGACGGTCGATGCGCCGCAGACGCTCGTCGTCAAAACCAGCTTCCGCGGGATCGATCTCGACCTTCAGCTCGGCCATGACGGAAAACCGTAGCCTTCAGGGCATGGCCTCCAGGCTGGACGGGACCCTCCCTGCTGAGGCGTGGGAGGTGGCCGGCAACCCGTACCTGGCAGGCCTGTACGCGCCGGTCGCCGAGGAGCGCACCGACGAAGGCCTCGAGGTCATCGGTGAGCTGCCGGACGACCTCGACGGCGTGTACCTGCGCAACGGACCCAACCCGCAGTTCCCACCGCCAGGCCGGTACCACTGGTTCGACGGCGACGGCATGGTGCACGCCGTGCGCTTCCACGCCGGCCGCGCGTCGTATCGCAACCGGTGGGTGCGGACGCGCGGCTTCTCGGAGGAGCAGGCGTCAGGTGGTCCCCTGTGGACGGGCGTCATCGAGCCCCCGGCCGGCAACCCGCGCGACGACCACCTCCGGCTCAAGGACTCCGCCAACACCGACCTGGTGTGGTTTCGCGACCGGGTGCTCGCCCTCTGGTACCTGAGCGGCGAGGCGTACGCGCTCGACGCCGTGTCGCTCGATGCACTCGGGGCCGACGACTTTGCGGGCACGCTCCCGTGCCGCATGTCGGCTCACGCCAAGGTCGACGAGGGCACCGGCGAGCTGCTGTTCTTCGACTACGGCCCCCTGCCCCCCTATATGCGCTACGGCGTGATCGGCCCGACTGGCGTCGTCACCCACCTCGTGGACATCGACCTCCCCGGGCCTCGCCTCCCCCACGACATGGCGGCCACCGAGCACTACTCGATCCTGATGGACCTCCCACTCGTCGCCGACGCCGAGGCCGCACGACAGGGCCGGCACAAGATCGTGTTCGATCCGGACCTACCGGCGCGCTTCGGCGTCGTCCCTCGCCACGGCACCGGCGACGAGGTCCGGTGGTTCGAAGCCGAGCCCTGCTACGTGTACCACTCGATCAACGCCTGGGAAGACGGCGACGAGGTCGTCCTCGACCTGTGCCGGGTGAACAAGCCGGCGCCCCGTTCGGACGCCGTCGGTCCGCTGGCCAAGATGCTGTCGTACCTGCGCCTGGACGCCCATCTCCATCGCTACCGGTTCAACATGAAGACCGGCACGTGCACCGAGACCGCCCTCGACGACGACAACACCGAGTTCCCCACCATGAATCTGGCGCAGCTCGGCCGGCCCTCCCGCTTCGCGTACGCCATGCGCATCTCGCCCGAGCCCACGTTGCTCTTCGACGGCATCGTCAAGTACGACACCGCGTCAGGCGGCCAGGACCGACACTGGTTCGGGCCGGGGCGCTGGGGCAGCGAGGCGCCGTTCGCGGCCCGCCCCGGCACCACGGCCGAGGACGACGGGTACGTGGTGTCCTTTGTCCACGACCAGAACGAGGACCGCTCCGAGGTCGTGGTGCTCGACGCCGCCGACCTGGCCGCCGGCCCCGTCGCCCGGGTGCTCCTCCCCGCCCGCGTCCCTCTCGGCTTCCACGCCGCCTGGGTCCGCGGCGATCAACTGCGGCTCTAAAGGGGGCGGCTCACGGTTTGAAGGCCTGGAACGGCTGTGATTTCGCTCGAAAACCCGCAGATCACAACCGTTCGGACGCTTGAAACTTGTGAAGCGGATCTCATGCGCCGCAGCGGTCGTTGTGTGTCCCGAAATGCCCGATTCCAACGACCACTCGGGTGCATCAGTTCGTCGGCCCGGCACCATCCCCTTCAGAGCCGCAGTTTCGTAAGTGATCGAAGCGCCTGTGAAGCGCCGGTCAGTCCTTCAGCTCGATGATGATCTCGCGGTAGGGCTCGGAGCCGACGTTGCGCGCCGTTTCCACCCCGCCCCGGGCCACGAAGACCGTCATGCCGGGGATGACCTCCGCCTCCATGTAGTCCTGATAGGGGCCGTCGGTGTCGGGCTCGGGTATCACTGCGACACGGTCGCCGCCCAACTGAATCAAGAGGTGGTCCAGCTCGTGACGGTGCGGAGGGCTGTCCTCGCCCGGCGCCAGGCGGAGCTCCCACACCCGCACCCGTTCGTTCTCGAACAGCAGCCGGGTGCCGACGCCTCCGAGCACACGCTCACCCATCGCGGCAGAGCCTAAGGTCCGGCCGAATGGAGCTGCTGATCGGCGACGTGTTCAGGAACGCGGGCCGTGTCGTACCGACCCGCACGGCGGCGGTGTTCGGGCCTCGCGCGATCACCTTCGGAGAGGTCGACCGCGTGGCCTCGCAGCTGGCGCGCGTGCTGCCGAAGTACGGCGTCGAGCGCGGTGCCCGGGTTGCCGTCTGGGCCGCCACCACGCTCGACGTCATCCCGCTCTTCGCAGCACTGGCCAAGCTGGGCGCGGTCTTCGCGCCGATGAACCCGGCGCTGGGGATTGAAGAAGCGGTGGATACCGCGGCGACCGCCCGTCCCGTCCTCCTCGTCGTCGACGACGGAAGGTCCGACGCGGGGACCGTGGCGGCCAAGGCCGGCGTGCCGCTGATGCCCCTCTCTCGACTGTTGGCCGCCGCGGCCGGTGAGGAAGACGCCGACATCGCGGTCGAGGAGCTGTCGGAGAATGACCTCCACGTCATCTTCTTCACCAGTGGGAGCACGGGGCGGCCCAAGGGCGTGGCGTTGACCCACCGCGTCAACTACCTGCGCACGCACCCGGGCGGCATCTTCGACCCCCGCGGGCCGATGGTCTGTCCCTTCCCGCTCTTTCACATGGCCGGGTGGACAATCGCGCTGCAGCAATGGCAGGCGCGCGCGCCGGTCGTGTTCGTGCCCCCCGACGCGCCGGCCATCTGCGACGCCATCGAGCGCTACCGGGCGACGCGCGTCTATGGCATCCCAGCCGTGTGGCGTCGGGTGTTCGAGCATCTGGCCACATCGCAAGGCGCGGCGCGCGACCTGTCGTCGGTGCGATCGGCCGACACCGGCACGTCGGCAACGCCGCCCGAACTGCTGGACACCCTGCGCGCCACCTTTCCCTCGGCCCGCGTGCGCGTCTTCTACGGGTCGACCGAGGCCGGGGGCGTCGCCGCCCTCGAGCACGACGACCTCGACCGCAAGCCCGGGAGGTGCGGGCAACCGTCGCCGTTCGTCCAAGTCAGCATCGACAACTCGGGTGAGCTGTTGGTGCGAGGCCCGCTCGTCTTCGACGGGTACTTC
This sequence comes from Acidimicrobiales bacterium, assembly GCA_035948135.1. Classification (GTDB taxonomy): domain Bacteria; phylum Actinomycetota; class Acidimicrobiia; order Acidimicrobiales; family AC-14; genus CADDZP01. The sequence goes on from DASZJL010000223.1 coordinate 25,274, forward strand.
GAGGACCCCGAGGCCACTGGCGATGCGTTCGTCGACGGCTGGTACCGCACCGGCGACCTGGCCGAGTTCGATGACGACGGGTACCTGTCGATCGTCGGCCGGGCGCGCGACGTGATTCGCACCGGCGGCGAGACGGTGGCCCCCGCCGAGGTCGAATCGGTGCTCGCCGCGTGCCCGGGCGTGGCCGAGGTCGCCGTCGTGGGCCTGCCCGACCTCGAGTGGGGCGAGGTGGTGTGCGCCGTCGTCGTGGCCGCGGATGCCGGATCGCCGCCGACTCTCGACGACGTGCGCGCCTTCTGCGAGGGCCGGCTGGCCGCGCACAAGCAGCCGCGCCGCCTGGCGGTGCTCGACGTGATCCCACGCACCTCGCCAACCAACCAGGTCCAGCGGCGACTGCTGGTCGAGATGCTCGCGTGAGCGGCTCGGGCATCGGAGCCGTCGTGGTCGGCACCAGCTTCGGCTGCCTGACGCACGTTCGCGCCATGCGAGCTGCCGGCCTCGAGGTCCTCGCCATCGTCGGGCGGGATCCGGAGAAGACGGCAGCGCGGGCCGAGCGCTTCGAGGTGCCCAACGCCATGACGTCGCTTGCCGACGCACTGGCGTTGCCGGGCGTCGACGCCGTGGCTGTCGCCACCCCGCCCCACACCCACTCCCCCATCGTGCTCGAGGTGGTCGCGGCGGGGAAGCACGTGGTGTGCGAGAAGCCGTTCGCCAGGAACACGGCGGAGGCTGAGCGCATGGAGGCGGCGGCCGACATTGCCGGGGTCGTCCACCTGCTCGGCACGGAGTTCCGGTGGTCGACCGGACAGGCGTTGGCCGCCCGCTTGATCCGTGAGGGTGCGATCGGCTCGCCCCGCATGGCGACGTTCATCCTCCACGTGCCCCTGCTCGCCGACCCCACCGGCGAGCTGCCGGCGTGGTGGGCCGACGCCGACGAGGGCGGTGGGTGGCTCGGTGCCCAAGCCGCCCACGTCGTCGACCAGGTGCGCACGACGCTCGGCGAGTTCGACGGCGTCAGCGCCAGTCTCCCGCTCGTCGCCGATCGCTCGATGAGCGCGGAGGACAGCTATACCGTCCACTTCCGCACCGTCACCGGCGTCGACGGCGTCATGCAGAGCACCGCGGGTGCCTACGGGCCGCCGCTCTTCGTCACCCGGATCGCGGGCACGGGCGGCACCGTGTGGGTCGACTTCGACACGGTCTCCATCGCCGACGCCAACGGCCCGCGCCAAGTCCCGGTGCCCGGCGACCTGGCGCTTCCCCCACCCGACCCGCCGCCCGCCGACCTATTGGTGAGCGCGTACGACCAGCTCCACGCCTTCGGCATCGATCTGCCGCCGTACACACGGCTCTACGAGACGTTCGCCGCCCTCATCGCCGGCCGCCCGGTGGCCGAGGACCCGCGGCCCGCCACCTTCGCCGACGGCGTCGCCGACATGGCCGTCCTCGACGCCATCCGGAGGTCCGCGTCCGACCACGCGTGGGTGCCAGTCGCGTGACCACGGTCGCTGCGCAAATCGGGCACGATCGATCGGCCGTAGAGTCATGGTGATGAGTAGCGAGTACTCGCTCCGGCGCATCGACCTGCACGGTCACCACGTCGGCTACCGGATGGCCGGGCAGGGGCCGGCGGTCGTGCTCGTCCACGGTCTGGCGCTCAGCTCGACGACGTGGCGGTACGTCATGCCGAAGCTGGCCGAGCGGTTCACGGTGGTCGCTCCCGACCTCCTGGGTCACGGGCAGTCCGGCAAGCCCCGCGGGGACTACTCGCTCGGTGCCTACGCGTCCGGCATCCGCGACCTTCTCGTGGCGCTTGACGTCGAGCGGGCCACGTTCGTTGGCCACTCTCTCGGCGGTGGCATCGCGATGCAACTCGCCTACCAGTTCCCTGAGCGCTGCGAACGCCTCGTGCTGGTGGCGTCCGGCGGGCTGGGCAAGGAGGTCAACGCACTTCTGCGGGCCGTCACGCTGCCGGGCGCCGAATACGTGCTCCCGGTGATCCTGACGCCGTGGCTGCGGCTCCGGGCCGAGATCGTCGGTGGTTGGCTCGGCAAGCTCGGCTGGCGGCCCGGCCCGACATTGGACGAGGTCTGGCGCAGCTACACGAACCTCACCGACCGCGCCGGCCAGCAGGCCTTCGTACACACGGTCCGGTCGGTGATCGACGTGTCCGGTCAGCGAGTGAGCGCGCGCGACCGCCTCTACCTGGCCAACAACGTGCCGACTCTCATCGTGTGGGGCGAGGACGACGGCGTCATCCCGGTGGAGCACGCGTTCAGCACCCACGAGGCCATCCCCGGCAGCCGCCTCGAGGTCCTGCCGCACGCCGGACACTTCCTGCCCTTCGAGCAGTCGGAGTGGTTCACACGCGTGTTGCTCGACTTCCTCGACACGACCGAACCGGCTGACGTCCACGACCGTGACTTCCGCCAGGCCCTGCTCGGCACTTAGGACAGGCTCGACGCCAGCAGCTGGGTGACGGCGGCGGCGCCGGCCGTCTGCTGGGGCGGGCCGCTGTTCTGGATCGAGCCGATGCCGCTGATGCACGGGTCGTTCGACTTGACCTGCGGTGGGTTCAACAGCGCCCCGCAGTAGATGTTGTTGTTGAGCCAGTCGCCGTAGCGGCTGGACTGCACAAGGCTCTGGGCCGCCTGGTCGAGGCCACCCAGCACCGAGTCGAGCGCCGGCAGCTTCACCCGCACCTCGGCGACGACGGCATTGAGGTTGGCAACGATGCCGTCGAGCTGCGTGCGGTTGTTGGCCAGGAGGGTGCCGAAGTTGTCCGAGAAGTCACCCAGTTCAGTGACGGCGGTGTTGAGCGTGCCGGTGTTGTCGGAGAACGTCTGGGAGATCAGCACCAGGTTGTCGAGAACTGTCCGGATCTGGGCGTCGCGGTCGTTGATCGCGGTCGCCACGGTGTTGACGTTGTCGATCAGGCGGCCGATCTCCTGGTCCCGGGAGCCGAGGGACTGGGCCACGACCGCCAGGTTGTCGACCGACTGACGGATCTTGTCGGTGTTGCCGTCGAGCGCCTGCACGATCGTGTCGAGGAAGGTGTTCACCTGCTGAGGATTGATCGCCTGCACGATCGGGCCGAGGCGGTTGAACAGCTCGCCGACGTCGACGACGGATCGGGTGTTCCGCACGCGGTCCCCGTTGCGCAGCACCGTCGACGCGGTTCCCGGGTAGAGGTAGACGTAGCGCTCGCCGATGAGGTTGCGCCACCGGATGGCCGCCTGCGAGTCGACCGGCACCTTCACGGTGTCGTTCACCACCATCGCGATCGTGGCTTTTCCGTTGTCGATCTTGACCGACGACACGCGGCCGACCACCACGCCCGCCACCTTGACGTTGTCCGCCTTCAGCAGCCCGGTGGCGTCGTCGAAGGTCGCCGTCAGCCGGTAGGTGTGCTGAAAGAGGTGGATGTTGCCGATGGTGAACGCGAGGTAGGCAGTCAGCACCGTGCAGGTCGCGAAGAAGACGAGCAGCTTGGCGACCACCGCTGGGATCGATTGTTGTGCCCGGCCGGCCATTGACCTGCGATTTTCGCCGAGGGGTGGACCAACCCCTCCTTACCCGTAGACCTTGGCGGCCATGCCGTGGCGGAAGGCCAGGCTGATCCGGGGGCCGGCGGCGGCCACTTTGGGGACGCTGTGCTGCCAGAGGCGCTGGGTGCGGCCGCCGGTCACGAGCAGGTCGCCCCGGCCCAGCTCGAAAGGCCTTGACGGCCCCCCGCCCTTGGGGCGGAGCAGGAACTTCCGCGGCTGGCCGAGGGACACGAGGGCGACGATCGGGCGCTCGATCTCCCGGGCGATCCGGTCGCCGTGCCAGGCCACGCTGTCGCGGCCGTCGCGGTAGAGGTTCATGCCCATGCTGTCGAGCTCAACCTCGTAGCGGTCGGACAGAACCCGGCGCATGTCCTCGAGCACCGCCGGCTGCAGGGGCACCCCCGACCCGGCCCGCCAGGACGACGTCAGCCGCGGTTCGACGACGCGCTTGTCGAACATCATCCGCGTGCGCTGCCCCCACGTGGTCGACGCCAGCAGCTCCGCGAACAGCTCGTCGGCGCCTGCCACCCAGGCGGGGGCGTAGTCGACCCACGACTCAGGGTCGAGGTCGACGCGGGCGAGCGACACGAACGCCTCGTCGACCGCGGCCTCGGTGGCTCCGTCGAGGAGCGACGGCTGCCAGTCAGGCGTCGCGGACACGCCTCTAGGTTACCGCCGATCGAACACCTATTCGACTCCGCTCAGTAGCTCGTCGAGGCGGTCGAAGGCGGCCAGGCGGTCCTGCCCGACCACGATGCCGCGCATGCCGAGGGCTTCGGCCGCGGCGACGTTGGCCGGGTGGTCGTCGAGGAAGACGGCTGCCTCGGCGTCGACGTCGACCGCATCCAGAGCGAGGCGGTAGATGCGCGGGTCGGGCTTGCGCACGCCGGCGTGGCACGAGTCGACGACGACGTCGAACAGGTCGTCGACTGGGACGAGCGACCGCCAACCCTCGCCGAACTCGACGACGTTGTTCGTCACGCACGCGGTGCGGACGCCGCCGGCCTTGATCGCAAGCGCCCGCGCCACCACCGCGTCTCGCTGGTCGTCGTCACGCGCCAGCCTGACGAGGAAGTCGATGGGGTCGACGTCGTAGCCCTGCGCGCTGGCCATTTGCTTGAGCTCGGTCCGGGCGTCCTCGAGCGTCACCTCCCCACGCTCCAGGCGGTGCCAGGGATGCTCGCCGTCCTCGTGATACGACCCGAAGCACAGGTCGAAGGCCACGTCGACGTCGATGCCCAACTCGATCCCCGCTTCGTGGGCAGCCAGGAACGGGGATTCGGTGAACACGCCGCCGAAGTCGAAGAGGACCGCCTCAATCGTGCTCAAGGCGTGCGATGGTAGGAGCGGCCGTGGGATTCCAACTCGTCGGCCAGCACCTTGCGGTCGTCGCCGCCCAGCGGACGGTAGTCGGGCGCACCACGCTCGGCCCGCCACCACACCTCCTCGGCGGTGTCCCAGCCGTCATGCTGCAGCGGCCCCTTGAGCACCTTGTTGGTTCCGGTCAGCGGCATCTCGCCGGTGATGCGCACGAAGCGGGGAGCCCACTTGGTGCCGAGGTCGGCCTGCGCCTGCAGGAAGGCGACGAAGGCCTCCGGATCAAAGCGTGCGCCATCGCGCAGCTCGAGAGCGGCCATCACCTGGTCGCCACCATGGGGATCAGGGACGGCATAGACCGCAGCCATCACGACGTCCGGATGACGGAAGAGGATGCGTTCGACCGGCGCGGCGGCGAAGTTCTCCGAGTCGACGCGCAGCCAGTCGCTCGAGCGGCCGGCGAAGTAGAAGAAGTCGTTCTCGTCGCGGTATCCGAGGTCGCCCGTCCAGTACCACCCCTTGCGGACGCGCTGGCTCTCGGCTTCGGGGTTGTTGTAGTAGCCCTCGAACCCAGGAGCGCCGGCCTTGTTGACGATCTCGCCGATGGCGTCGGGGTTGAGGAGCCGCCCGCCCTCGTCGAAGCGGGCGCGGGGACACTCCTCGCCGGTCGTCGGGTCGAGCACCACGGTGGCGTCGTTCTGGGGAACGCCGAGGGCGCCGGCCGGCATGTCGGGCACGCGGTTGATCGCCGTCCCCCCTTCGCTCATCCCGTAGCCCTCGACGATGCGGCAGCCGAAGCGGCGCTGGAACTCGGCGATGTCGCGCTCGGACGCCTCGGTGCCGAAGCCTCGCTCGAGGGTGTTGTCGGCGTCGTCACGCTGCTCCGGCGTCGCCAGGATGTAGGCCAGGCTCTTGCCCACGTAGTTGAAGTACGTGGCGCGGAAGCGACGGACGTCGGGCAGGAAGTTGGACGCCGAGAACTTGGGGCGAGTGGCGAACGCGGCGCCGACGGTCAACACCGGGGCCCAGACCGCCATCACCGCGTTGCCGTGGAACAGCGGCATCGAGCAGTAGCAGACGTCGTCGCGTCGGAACCCGTAGAGCTCGGACGCCCGCTGGCCGATCATCGCCAGTCGCCGCTGCGAACACTTCACGGCCTTCGGGGCCCCCGTCGACCCCGACGTGAAGAGCAAGACGATGAGCGAGGACGGGTCGGGCAGCTCGTTCGGCAGCTCGGCTGTTCGACCCGACAAGCCGCCGACGACGAGGATGCGGTCATCGTCCACGCCGGTGTCGAGGTCGGCCAGCGTGGCGCGGCCGGCGGGGTCGGTGACGATCAGCTGGCAGTCGGTGTGGCGGATGTCGCGCGCCAGTTCGGCGCCCCGGCGGGTGGGGTTGATGCCGACGACCGTCGCCCCCGACAGCGCCGCCCCGCCGAGCCAGAACAGATACTCGGGGCCGTTCTCGAGGAGGAGGCCGATGTGGAAGGGACCGGGCCGCCGAAGCTCCTGCGCCGCAGCAGCTCGCCCGGCGCTCTCGGCCACGACCTCACGCCAGGACCAGCTCTCATCGCCGAACAGCAGGCCAGGGTGGTCGTCGTCGGCCCGCGCGAGGAGCAGCTCGGCCACGGTCTCCACACGCCTGGTGTAGCAAAATGACGAGATGAGCACGACGGTCGAGGACCTCTTCCTGCCCGAGCCCGAGCCGCGGGAGGTCCGCTACACCGTCATCTCCGTCGACGACCACCTGGTCGAGCCGGCCGACATGTTCGAGGGCCGCCTGCCGTCAAACCTCCAGGACCGGGCGCCCAAGATCGTCAACAACGAGTGGGGCCACGAGGTCTGGGAGTTCGACGGTGAGGTCTACAGCCAGGTGGGGATGAACGCCGTCGCCGGCCGCCGCCCCGAAACCGTGAAGATCGAACCCTTCCGCTTCGACCAGATGCGCCGTGGCTGTTGGGACATCGACGCTCGCATCCGCGACATGGACATCAACGGCGTCTGGGCGTCGCTCAACTTCCCGTCAATGATCACCGGCTTCTGCGGCCGCGTGTTCAGCCAGTGCTCCGACCCTGAGCTCGGCCTCGCCGTCACCAGGGCGTGGAACGACTGGCTGTTCGACGAGTGGTACTCGCCTTACCCCGAGCGCATCATCCCCATGGGCATCACGTGGCTCTCGGATGCCGATATCGGTGCCGAGGAGATCCGCCGCAACGCCGAGCGCGGCTTCCGCTCGGTGACGCTGCCGGAGCGGCCGCACCGGCTGGACATGCCGTCGATCTTCGACCGCTACTGGGAGCCGATCATCCGGGCGTGCGCCGAGACCGAGACCGTCATCAGCCTGCACGTCGGCTCGTCGGGAATGGTCGACTTCCCGAAGTACTCCCCCGGCGTGCAGCTGGGCGCCACCCTGTTCGGCCAGATGTCGTTGACGGCGTGCGCCGAGTGGCTGTGGTCGGGGTGGGCCGTCAAGTACCCCGAGCTGAAGGTCGCCATGTCCGAAGGCGGCATCGGCTGGGTGGCCATGCTGATCGACCGCCTCGACAACATCATCGACCGGTCGGGCTATGGGATGGGGTGGGACATCCGCCCCGCCGAGGTCCTCAGGCGCAACTTCTGGTTCTGCACCATCGACGACCCCTCCACGATCGAGACCCGCCACTCCATCGGTGTCGAGAACGTCATGGTCGAGGTCGACTACCCGCACGGCGACGGCACGTGGCCCGACACCCAGGACGTGATCGAGCACTACTGGGGTCACATCCCGCCCAAGGAGCTGCGCATGATGTGCAGCGAGAACGCGGCAGCCCTGTACCGCCACCCGCTTCCTGAGAAGGTCCTGCCAGAAGGCTGAGGACCAGCGTAGGTCCGGTTTGTCTACCGCAAACCACTCTCGGTAGGGTCGCTGGCGCTTCCCCACTTCTTCATGTGGGTGGCGCGCGTCCCAGATGCCGACACCTCGAAGCCTCGTCAGGGCAGGTCTCGCCCTCGCCGTGCTGGTGGGTACCACCAGCGCCACAGTCGGAACCGGTTCCGCCGATCCGATCGCTGACAAGCGCGCTGAGGCGGCCCGCATCGCCGCCCAACTGGACGCCGGCGCCGCCCAGGTCACCAGCCTCTCGAAGCAGGCCAACCGGGCCAAGGGCCAGCTGGGCGCGACAGAGGCGGCGCTCGCCCAGGCCACCGCCGAGGCCAACGCGGCCGACAACCGGCTCGGCCAGACCCGCACTCGGCTCGCCACCCAGGCCGTCGACGCCTACGTACACGGCGGATCAGCCAGCCTCCTCGGCGAGCTGACCAAGAGCAACGGTTCGGACCTCTCGGTTCGCAAGCAGTACGCCGACCTCGCGGCTGGGAACGACCAGCAGGCCATCGACGACATGCGCGCCGCACGCGAGGACCTGGCAGCGCGCCGCGTGAGCCTCCGTCGCATCCAGGGGGTGCGCGCCGCGGCCGTCAGCCAGCTCGACAAGCGAACTGCCTCGCTCACCCAGGCCCAGAACAGCGAGAAGACACTGCTCGGCAAGGTGCAGGGCGAACTGGCAGCGCTGGTAGCCGCCGACCAGGCCCGCCGCGACGCCGAGGCTGCGGCCCGGTCGCGAGCAGCGGCGTTGACCGCGGCCGCCACGCGGGCGCCGCAGGTGCCCCTCAGCTTCCACGGCTGGCCGCCGATGCCGCCGGGATGGCAGCCCCTCGGCGGCACGTTCGCGTGCATCCGCCAGATGGAGTCAGGCGACAACTACAGCGAAGCCGGTGGCGGGGCCTACCAGTTCCTCGACTCGACGTGGCACTCGCTCGGCCAGCCGGGCACGGCCAGCGACGCCCCGCCGTGGGTGCAGGACGCCATGGCCGTCGAGCTCCAGCAGCGCAGCGGTTGGAGTCAGTGGACCACAGCTCCCATGTGTGGCCGCTGACGGCGTAGGCGAAGCCGACGCCGTTACGGCCAGGTCGCGGGCCGTTTCTCAGCTTTCTGCGCTGCTTCCAAGGTTCGGTGCCGATACTTGGAGGATGGAGCAACGCACCGTCTCGAGTCGTCGTCGGATCGCATCGATCGCCCTGATTGCCGGAGTTCTGCTGGTTGGGGGTATCGGCGTCGCGGTGGCCCAGACGGGCGGCTCGTCGACCACCACGCCGTCACCCCCGACGTCGCTTCCCGGCCGCGGGCAGCGCGGTGCGGGCGGGCCCGGCGGCCGTTTCAAGGGCGGCCCGGGACCCGGGTTCGGGGGCGGCGCGCCGCGCGGTGCGATCCACGGTGAATTCGTGGCGCCCGATGGCTCGGGCGGCTATCGCACCGTCGCCATGCAGGTCGGCGACGTGACGGCGGTGAGCTCGGACTCGATCACCGTCAAGAGCGCTGACAACTTCTCGCGCACCTACTCGGTCGACCCGAACACGGTGGTCAACTCCGGGCGAGACGGCATCGCCAACGTGAAGAACGGCGACAAGGTCGCCGTCAACGCCGTCGTGAATGGCGGCAAGGCGGCCGCCCGCAGCGTCCAGGACATGACCACGCTCGGTCAGATCCGCCAGCACTGGAACCCGAACGCGCCGCAAGGCGGCCCGCCGACGACACGCACCTCGTAGCGGGAACAGGGCTACCCCTCATCGGGGTTGGGTAGAAAAGACGACTGATGAGGTCACTTTTCGCCTTCCCCCATCCGGTGAATGAGGTCTCGGCTCGCCTCGTGGCGGGCGGGGTCGTGGTGATGTCCGTCCTCATCCTGGCGCTGGGGTGGCACTGGCTCCTGATCCCGCTCGCCTACGGGTTCCTGGCCCGCGTTCTCACCGGACCGACGCTGAGTCCGCTCGGCCAACTGGTCACGCGCGGCATCACTCCTCAGCTCGGCGTCAACAAGCCGGTGCCAGGGCCCCCGAAGCGATTCGCGCAGGGCATCGGGGCGACGCTGACGGTCAGCGCCGCCGTCCTCCATTTCGCGTTCGGCGCGACGACGGCGGCCGACGTGCTCGTGGCCATGGTGTTGGTGGCCGCCACGCTGGAGTCGGTCTTCGCCTACTGCATCGGGTGCAAGCTCTTCGCCCTGCTGATGCGGGCCGGGCTCATTCCCGAGGACGTCTGCGAGGAGTGCAACGACATCTGGGGACGCCGGACCGCCAGCGCGTAGAGGACTGTGCGGGGCCTCTCGGCTTCCTCTCAGGATCCTCAAAGGTCGAGCCCCGAGGATGGCTTGCATGACGTACGTGACGACCGACGACAACGAACCCACACGCGTCCTCGATCCCCAGCCGGGAGATCCCGGTGAAGGCGACGGCGGGTCCCCCCCGAACCCGGCGTCGTACCCGCCCGCGCCGGCCCGGCAGCGCAATTGGTTGGCGGCGGTAGTCGCCGCCGCTGTGCTGGCCGGCGCCGGTGCCGGCGCGGGAGTCTCCGCCCTCATGCACGACAGCTCGACATCAACGGCCACGGTCCCCTCGGCGAGCTCCCGGAACTCGAGCGTGATCGCCCAGCCGTCGGACGTGCAGGGCATTCTGGCCAAGGTCGGTCCGGCCGTTGCCTACGTGCGAACCCAGAACTTCAGCCCCGGGACGTTCTTCCCCTCGGGCGGCGCCGGCACGGGCATCGTGCTGACGCCTGACGGCCAGTTGCTGACCAACGCTCATGTCGTGTCCGGGGCGACGTCGATCAAGGTCACCATCGGCAGCGACACCCAGTCCCACGACGCCACCGTGATGGGCGTCGACACCACCCACGACCTGGCGCTCGTGAAGATCAACGGCGTGAGCAACCTGCCGGTCGCCCAGCTCGGCAACTCGTCTGACCTCAAGGTCGGTGACAGTGTCATCGCCATCGGCAACGCGCTGAACCTGCAGGGCGGCATGACGGTCACGGAGGGCATCGTTTCCGCCCTCAACCGCTCGATCGACGCCGGGGGCGGGGCCACGAGCCAGAGCGAAAGTCTGAGCGGTCTCATCCAGACCGACGCCGCCATCAACCCCGGCAACTCAGGCGGTCCGCTCGTCAACTCCGCCGGACAGGTGGTCGGGATCAACACCGCGACCAGTGGTGACGCCCAGAACATCGGCTTCGCCATCGCCATCGACAACGCCAAGCCCGTCATCGACAACCTCCGCAAGGGCGGCGGCTCGACCTCCCCCGGTGCGTCGGCCCAGCAGGGCAACGGCGCGTTCCTCGGCGTGAGCGTCACCGACGGCCAGACCGGCGCACTCGTTCAGGACGTCGACCCCAACGCCCCCGCCGGCCGCGCCGGCATTCAGCAGGGCGACGAGATCGTGTCCCTCGGCGGTCAGTCCGTGCAGTCCGCCAACGACCTGACGTCCGCCATGCAGTCGCACAAGCCGGGCGACAAGGTCACCATCACGTTCCTTCGCGGCCAGGGTCGGCAGTCGGTCGACGTCCAGCTGGCATCCCGCCAGGCCAGCAACTAGGACGCTTCGCCGACTGTTGTCCCCGCGGTCACCGACCGGCGGGCCCACTCGTAGTCGGGCTTGCCGGTTGGTGACCGTTGAATGCGTTCCACGGTGATGACGTCGCGGGGCAGCTTGTAGGCGGCCAGCTGCGGCCGGCAGTAGGCGTCGAGCTCGTCGAGGGCGAGCTCACTGCCCTCGTTCAGTTCGACCAGGGCGACCACCTGTTGGCCCCACTTCGGGTCGGGGCGGCCGACGACGAGAGCATCGACGACGCGTGGGTGAGTCTTGACGACCGCCTCGACTTCCTCGGGGTACACCTTCTCACCGCCGGTGTTGATGCACTGCGAGCCCCGGCCGACGAGGCGGATGCTGCCGTCGGCGTCGACGGTGGCCATGTCGCCGGGCAGCGACCAGCGCACGCCGTCGACCTCCATGAACGTACGGGCGGTCTTCTCGGGGTCGTTGTGATAGCCGATGGGGACACGGCCGCGGACGGCAAGCCGACCGACCTGGCCTGACCCGGGCGCGACGGGCTTGAAGTCGTCGTCGAGCACTGCGGTCTCGGGGCGGGCGTTGAACTTGAGCGACTGCGGGGGGGCGCCGCTGCGGGTGGTGACGGTCGCCGCCTCCACCGGCGCCTCGGATGCGCCCACCGCCTCGGAGATGGCAACGACGGTCGGGATTCGCTCCAGCAGTTCGGACTTGGCGCCGCCCGAGAGCATGGAGGCCCCGGAACCGAGCAGTTGCAAGGACGAGGTGTCGTACTTCGCCGGGTTGGCGCGCAGCTCGTCGAGGAGCGGGACAGCCGACACGTCACCGGTCATGTTGAGGCTCGTGAGACGCTCGCGCTGCACGAGGTCCAGGACCGTGGCCATGTCGACGTGGCGCTCGTGGTAGAGGACGACCTTGCCGCCACCGAGAAGTGTGGCCAGCGCCGACCACTGCCCGCCCGCGTGCATCAACGGACTGAGGCTGAGCTGGATGAACTGGTCCGGTCCGGGGTCGTCGGGGGCCAGGAAGGCGCGGAGCCGCAGCGCCGTGTTGGTCCGGGGGGTCTTCGTGATCTCTGCGGGTTTCTCGATCGGTGGCCCGGCGGGATTCCCGCCGCCCAGCACCGCGAAGAAGATGTCCTCGTGGCGCCAGACGACGCCCTTGGGCATGCCGGTCGTGCCGCCGGTGTAGAGGATGTAGTGGTCGTCGCCGGATCTTGGCGGGAAGTCGCGCATGGCGCTGCCCTTGGCGAGGAGGGCCTCGAACTGGTCACCCCGTGCGACGGACGGCTCGATGACCGGCGTCATCTCTGGCTCGTGGAAGAGGGCCTTGGCGCCGGCGTCGTCGAGCACCTGGCGCAGCTCGTCGGCGACGTATCGCCAGTTGACGTTGATGGGAACGGCCCGAGCCTTGAAGCAGGCGAGCATCGCCTCGACGTGCTCGCACGAGTCGTAGAGCTGCAGCCCGACGTGGTCGCCGGGCTCGATCCCCAGCTCGGTCTGGAGTGCATGGGCGAGGCGGGTGGCGCGCTCGTCGAGCTCGGCGTAGGTCAGTCGTCGGTCGCCGCAGACCACAGCCTCCCGCTCGGGGACGGTGTCGGCGACGCACTCGAACAGGTCGGCAATGTTGAACGCAGGTATTTTGCGAGTCTGCCATGGCCGACCTGATCCCCAAGGAGCGTTACATCTCCCGGGAGTTCGTCGACCTCGAGATGGAGCGGCTCTGGCCCCGGGTGTGGCAGATCGCGTGCCGCGAGGAAGAAGTGCCGAACCCCGGCGACTACGTCGAGTACGTCATCGGCGACCAGTCGATCCTGGTGGTGCGCGGGGCCGACAGCTCGATCGGCGCGTTCTACAACGCCTGCCTGCACCGGGGAACGAAGCTGGCTTCCGGCGCGGGCTCCTTCGCCGACGACCGGATCAAATGCAGCTACCACGGCTGGTGCTACGACCTCTCGGGGTGCGTCACCACCGTCCCCGACCGCGAGGAGTTCCCCGACCTGCCGTTGGACCTGCGGCTGGGGCAGCTGCGGGCCGACACTTGGGGCGGGTTCGTGTTCGTCAACATGGACCCCGACGCGGGGCCTCTGCTCGACTTCCTCGACCCGATTCCGAGGTTGCTGAGCCCCTACCGGCTGGAGGAGATGCGGTTCCGGGCGTACCAGACGCTGGTGCTTCCCGCGAACTGGAAGGCGGTGCTCGACGCCTTCAACGAGGGCTACCACGTCCAGGGCGCCCACCCGCAGATCCTGCCGTGGACCGACGACACGTCGATCGCCTACGAGCAGTACGAGCGCCACGCCCGCTACGGACGGCTGGAGAACGCCCGGCGCGAGCTGCGCCCGTCACCGCGCCTCGACGTCACGGAGTTCGACGAGGGCGAGATCCTCGCCGGTTTGGTCGCCGGCCTCGGCGGCGCCTTCTTGAAGGACGAGAAGGCGGTGGTCGACGAGCTGCGCGCCGCCGATCTGCCGCCGGGCACCATGCTCGGCGCCTTCCAGGAACGGCGCATGCGGCTCCTGGCCGAGCGCGGCTTCGACGTCTCCGGCTTCACCCCCGACCGGATGACGAGCGCGGAGGACGTGTACTGGTTCCCGAACATGGTCGGCCCGATCTACCCGGGCAGCGCGCTGCTCTTCCGCATGCGCCCCAACGGCCTCGACCCCGACTCCTGTCTCAAGGACATCTGGGTCCTCGAGTGGCGGCCGCCCGGCGACGATCGCCCGATGCCCGACCGCCGCTTCTACGAGGACTGGACGGCCAAGAAGTGGGACCCGGTCTCCACCCAGGACTACGAGAACCTGGTCAAGGTCCAGGCCGGCATGCACTCACGCGGCTTCCAGGGCCTCCGCCTCAACGAGCGCCAAGAAGGCAACATCGCCCACATGCACCGCGTCCTCGACCGCTACCTCGGCCTCTAATCCTCATTCTGAGGGTGGAAACCGACACCGCAGGGGGTGTTTCCACCCTCAGAATGCGGAACGGTTCAGACGGCCTGCTTCTCCAGGATGTGGACTGAGCAGGCCGAGCCCAGGCCGATGACGTGGGTGAGGCCGACCTTGGCGTCGGGGATCTGGCGGTCACCGGCCTCGCCGCGGAGGTGGGTGGCGACCTCGTAGATGTTGGCGGCGCCGGTAGCGCCGATGGGGTGGCCCTTGGAGATGAGGCCGCCGCTGACGTTGACCGGGGTCTTGCCGTCGCGCATCGGCCCGCCCGAGTCGATGAAAGCGCCGGCCCCGCCGGGCTCGCACAGCCGGAGGTTGTCGTAGTGGACGAGCTCAGCGGTGGCGAAGCAGTCGTGGAGCTCGACCAGGTCGAGGTCTTGGGGGTCGACGCCGGACTGCTCGTAGGCCTGGTCGGCGGCGAGGCGCGTCAGCGTGTTGACGTCGGGCTGCACCTGCCCGTCCTCCACCCACGGGTCACTCGTCATCACCGACGCCGAGATCTTCACGGCCCGCTTGCGGACGTCGGGGTCGAGCGTCTTCAACTTCTTCTCCGACACCAGGACGATCGCGGCCGCGCCATCGCCCGTGGGGCAGCACATCAGCAGGGTGTTGGGATACGCCTGCATTGGTGACGCCTTGATCTCCTCGGTGCTGAACACCTTCTGATACTGCGCCAGCGGGTTGATGCTCGAGTGCAGGTGGTTCTTCTCGGCGATCTTGACGAACTGGTCGAAGCCCACGCCGTCGTGCTCGGCCGCGTAGGCCATCCCGGCCTCGGCGAACACGCCGGCCATGAAGTCGGTGCCGAGCACGCCTTCGATCGGCATCACCTCGCCGAACCGGCCGTCGGGCTCGAACTTGGGGCGACGAGGTCGCCCCATCTGCGGGATGAAGCCGGGCTTGCCCATCTGCTCGGCGCCAATGGCGAGTCCCATGTCGGCCTCGCCCGCCTTGATGGACATGACCACGGTGCGCACCGCCGACGCACCCGTCGCGCATGCGTTGGTCACGTTGTAGACGGGGATCCCGGTCTGGCCGATCTGCTTCTGGATGCGCTGGCCGAGGGTGAACGGCTCGAATTGGCACCCGACCGCCATCACGTTCATGTCGTGGATGGTCGTCTGGGAGTCGGCCATCGCGTCGAGCGCCACATCCGAGGCGAGGTCGACGACGTCCCTGTCGGGATATCGGCCGAACTTCGTCATTGCGGTGCCAATGAGCCACACGTTGTCAGCCATCAGGCGCTCCCCTCGGCTGGTTCGAATCCGAAGGCCACGGCCTCGGTGCCGTCCTCGTCGACACCCGCGACGTACGTGATCATGCGCACGGGCATGTTCAGCTGCACGTGCTCGGGGTCAGGTTCCACATTGACGAGGTTCGTGTGCACCGCGCCGCCACCCTCGAGCTGAACGACGGCCGAGACGTACGGCACCGGCACGCTCGGCGCGGCGCGATGGACGATCGTGAAGGCCTTCAGCGTCCCGCTGTCAGTGAGCTTCTTCTTCCCGAACGCCGTCTTGCCGCACTTGGCACAGGCGTTTCTGCGGTCGAGGTAGAGGGCGCCGCACTCCTCGCACGCGTTCGCGTTGAGGTACGGCGCCCCGTCGTCGATCACCAGATAGTCGACGATCGGAACTTGGTGGCCCATGTCTGCGAGCATACGAACGATGACTCAACTCGACCTATCCGGCCGCGTCGCCATCGTCACCGGCGGAAGCCGCGGTCTCGGGCACTCCATCGTCCTCGGACTCGCGCAGGCGGGCGCCGACGTCGTCATCGCGAGCCGCAAGCTCGACAACTGCAAGGTGGTCGCCGACGAGGTAGAGACGACCACGGGCCGCCAGGCCCTCCCCGTCGCCTGCCACGTCGGTCACTGGGGCCAGCTGCAGGATCTCGTCGACGCCGCCTACGACCGCTTCGGCAAGATCGACGTGCTCGTGAACAACGCCGGGATGTCGCCGCTCTATCCGGATCTCATGAGCGTGACCGAGGAGCTGTACGACAAGGTCTTCGACGTCAACCTGAAGGGGCCGTTCCGGCTGGCGGTGCTCGTCGGTACGCGCATGGTCGAACAAGGCCGCGGGTCGATCATCAACGTCAGCAGCATCGGGTCGTTGCGACCCTACGGCGGCATCGTCCCCTACGCGGCGGCCAAGGCAGGCGTGAACACGATGACGGTTGGGCTGGCCGACGCCTTCGGCCCGAACGTCCGCGTGAACTGCGTGATCCCCGGTTCGTTCCGCACCGACGTCGTCCAGCACTGGGACGACGCCACCATGCGCGGCGCGGCGG
Organism: Acidimicrobiales bacterium; assembly: GCA_035948135.1. GTDB lineage: Bacteria > Actinomycetota > Acidimicrobiia > Acidimicrobiales > AC-14 > CADDZP01. The sequence goes on from DASZJL010000223.1 coordinate 41,752, forward strand.
AGCGCCCGAATCTCAAGCGCATCGGCGAGCCGGAGGAGATCGTGGGCGCCGTCCTGTACTTCGCCAGCGACGCATCGAGCTACACGACCGGTTCCTTGCTCCGAGTCGACGGCGGGGCCGTCTAGTGGGGACCTACGTCGTCACGGGCTCCGCATCCGGCATGGGCGCGGCGACAAAACAGCGGCTCGAAGGCGACGGCCACGAGGTCATCGGCGTCGACGTCCGCGACGCCACCGCCACCTTCGACCTCGGCACCGAGCACGGCCGGACCAACGCCATCGAGGCCGTCTTCCAGTACGCGGACGGCGCCATCGACGGCATCGTCACCTTCGCCGGGTTGGCAGGCACCAGCACCAGGCCCGGGAGCACGGTTGCGTCGGTCAACTACTTCGGCACCGTCGCCCTGCTCGAAGGGCTCCGCCCCGCGCTCGTGGCGGCGAGAGGCAAGCAGCCGGCGGCCGTCGCCATCAGCTCGAACTCCTCGACGGTGCAGCCACGATTGCCCTCCACATTGGTCGAGGCCTGCCTGGAAGGCGATGAGGAGGAGGCCCGCCGCCTGGGCGACGACCTCGGGGCGCCGGTCGCCTATCCGTCGGCGAAGCTCGCCGTCGCCCGCTGGGTTCGCCGGAACGCGCCGAAAGCCGAGTGGGCGGGAGCGGGTATCACCTTGAACGCGATCGCGCCCGGCTACATCGAGACACCCATGACCGCAGAGATCAGACGGGACGAGAAGATCGGCCCTCTTCTCGACCAGTTCCCCATCCCCGTGGGCCGAGGGGGCCGCCCCGAGGAAATCGCCGCCCTGGTGGGGTTCCTGCTGGGCCCCGAGGCCCGCTACTTCTGCGGGTCGGTCGTTTTGGCCGATGGCGGCAGCGAAGCCGTGCTCCGCCCCGACCATTGGCCCGCAGCTTGGTAGCGCCCTCTACCCTGCTGGGAACGGACTGGGAGCGTTCGGGGTTGACCAAAGGGTGAGCAGCCAGCCGCTGGTGAGCGGCGCTGACGTGGCGGGCGCACGCGTCGATAACCCGCGCGCGCCCCACGCGGCCGACCACCAACACGACTGGAAGTGGTGGGCCCGACGCATCGTCGGCGCCACCCTCCTCGGGGCCGCCGTCGCCCTCGCATACGGAAGGCGGGAGGAGCTTCGCCAGGCCATCGACCTTCTCGGCCACCTGCGGCTGTCAGGGCTCGCTGTCGCCATCGCGCTGGAGGCCGCTTCCCTGGTCGCCTTCGCCCGGCTGCAGCGCTGGCTGCTGCATGAGGGTGGCGTCGAGGTCGGGCTGGTGCCCATGGTCCAGATCACCCTCGCCGGCAATGCCCTGGCGATGTCCCTTCCCGGGGGCGCAGCCTGGGCCGCGGCGTGGGCGTTCGGCCAGCTTCGCCGCCGCGGCGCCGACCGAGTTCTGGCCGGCTGGGTCGTGCTGGTCGCCGGTGCGATCGCCAGCTACGCCCTCTTCATGATCCTCGTCGCCGGCAGCCTCGTCGCCGGGTCGGCCGGCCCGGTGGCCTCAGTGCGCCCGCTGCTGATCGCGTTGGCGAGCATCCCCTTCATCGTCGTTGCCCTCGTCATCGCGGCGCGACGCTTTCCGATCATCGACCGACTCGTGCCCGCCGGCCGGCGCGCCCTCGAGGGCCTGCCGAAGGGGCACGAGATGGCGGCCGCCGTCGAGCGCGCGTGGGAGCGCCTGCTCACCGTGCGCCCCAGCGGTCCGGCGTGGTTCGAGGCGTTCGGCCTGGCCGCCCTCAACTGGATCGAGAACTGCGGGTGCCTGGTGGCGTGTATCTGGGCCGTGCACGGGCGCATTCCCTGGCACGGCATCCTCGTCGCCTACGCCCTAGCCCAAGTCCTGGCCACCGTCCCGATCACCCCGGGCGGTCTCGGCGTGGTCGAAGGCAGCCTCACTGCTCTCCTCGTCGCCTACGGCCTTCCGACGAACGTGGCCCTCGCGAGTGTCCTGCTGTACCGGGCCGTGAGCTTCTGGGGGCTCGTGCCGGTCGGCTGGGGCGTCTGGGGCTACCTCAGCTGGCAGAGCCGTAAGCCGGCGCGCACCCAGAAGCGTCCTCATCCGTGGGCCGTGCATCTGCATCGGCCGCGCGGTGCAGTCGACGCGCCGCCGCGCAGCGCCCCCGACGTTCTGATGCCGGCCGAACCGTGCAAGGGGTGCCCCGAGCATCCCGACCATCCCCACGACCACGTCGAACGCCGCGACGAGGTAAAAGTTTCGTGAGCGTTTTCCACGTGTTTGACAGTGTGGATGGGCACAATGGTGCCGTGGCCCGTCGAGCACCATCGAGGCCGTATCGAACCGTTCTTCGCTTCCGGCAGCGCCGGCAGCTTGAAGCGGTACCCAAGATCGCGGTCGTGCTGTCCGGCGGGGGTAACCGCGGCGCAGCCCAGGTCGGCATGTTGCGCGCCCTCGTCGAAGCGGGCATCCGCCCCGATGTCGTCGTCGGTACTTCCGTGGGGTCGCTCAACGGCGCGGCGCTCGCGCGCGATCCCACGCCCGCCGGTATCGACGAGCTGAAGGCCGTCTGGTTGGGCCTCAGTCGCGAGCGGCTGTTCGGCGACGGACGCTTGACGCGCGCATGGCGGCTGGCGAGCAGGGCCAGTCACATATGGAGCAACGAGGGCCTGGCCGACGTCATCGACACGTTCGGTGTCGCCGAGTTCTCCGAGCTGGCGGTGCCGCTGCGCGTCATCGCCACCGATCTCGTGAGTGGGGCGGAAGCGGTGTTCGCGGCCGGTCCCCTGAAGCCCGCCTTGCTCGCAAGCTGCGGCCTGCCCGGCCTCTACGCCCCCATCGAGCACGACGGCCGCATGCTCGTCGACGGCGGCGTCATCAACAACGTGCCCGTGTCACATGCGCTGGCCGGCCCGGACACCCGGGTGTACGTGTGCGACACGTCCGCCGACCTCGAAGTCAAGGCGCCCCGGTCGGCCATCGAGGTCATCCTGCGCTCGTTCGCCATCGCCCGCCAGGGCCGGGCTCGCCGGGACGAGCAGCGTTATGACGCCGATCCGCGTGTCACGTTCCTGCCCCGCGTCGTCGACCGCCGCCGCCCGTTCGACTTCTCGGGCGCCGCGGCGCTGATCGACGCGGGCTACAGCGCGGCCCGCGAGTTCCTCGCCGCCCTGCCTCCTGTCGCCACCGCGTCCGGCTGAGCCGTTGATGCTCGGGGGCGTCGACCTGATTGCCTTCGTCGGCACTGCGGACGTGGCGCGCGCCCGTTCGTTCTACGAAGGCACGCTGGGGTTGGCCGTTGTCGAGGAGGACCCCTACGCGCTCGCGCTCGACGCCAACGGCACCATGCTGCGGGTCACGGCCGTGCCCGATTTCCGTCCCGCCGGCCACACGGTGTGCGGCTGGCGGGTCGACAACATCGCCACCGCGATCCGCGAGCTCGGTGAGAAGGGTGTGGGCTTCGCCCGGTACGACGGCATGGACCAGGACGAGCTCGGCGCGTGGACGGCGCCTTCAGGGGCGAAGGTGGCCTGGTTCGCCGACCCCGACGGGAACACGCTCTCCCTCACCCAGTTCCCCTAGCCACTGAGTCCGGCATGCTTCCGGAGGTCGAGCCGCTCGTCGGACAGCTCGTTCGTCTCGACCCCCTCTCCGAGGTCCACGTCGACGCACTCGTATCCGCGGCTGAAGTGGACCGGTCAACCTACGGCTACACGACTGTCCCCCTCGGACGCATGGCGATGATCGAGTACATCCTCGGACTCCTCGCCAGTCGCGCCAGAGACGAGGCGATCCCATTCGTGCAAGTGCGCCTGCTCGACGATCAAGCGGTGGGCGTCACGCGCTTCCTGACCTTCCGCGCCCGGCACGACAGTCTCATGCCGTACGCGGTCGAGATCGGTGGTACCTGGCTGGCTGCGTCCGCCCAGCGCACCGGCATCAACGCCGAAGCGAAGCTCCTGCTGCTCACCCACGCCTTCGAAACCTGGAAGGTGGGGCGCGTCGACTTCAAGACCGACGCCCGCAACGGCCGATCTCGAGCGGCCATCTCGGCGCTCGGTGCGACCTTCGAAGGGGTGTTGCGGCATTGGCAGCCGTCACACGTCGCCGGAGAGGAGGGCCAGCTGCGCGACTCCGCCGTCTACTCGATCCTCGACTCGGAGTGGCCAACGGTCCGTCGCGGGCTCCTGGCCCGGCTCGTTTGACTCCCTGAATCGGCGCGGTCGCTCGTCGGAGGACCGAAACAATCCCGCCGCCGCTCGCGTCCGTAGTACCTGTCGAAAACGTTGCCCCTTGCCGGGCAACAGGACAAGGGGATGTTTCAGATGCGTATGACCTCGCGCACCTTCTACGGTGGCGCCGCCCTGTCGGTGGTCCTCGCGGCGGGCCTGATCCTCGCCGCGTGTGGCGGCTCGGCAACCAAGACCAACGCCGCGCCGGTGGCCGCGACGAGCCCCACCACGGCCCCGCCCTCGACGAGCGCGGCCCCGGGCCCCGTCATCATGACCAAGACTGATCCGAAGCTGGGGACCATCCTCGCCGACAGCAAGGGCCTCACCCTCTACACCCTCACCGTCAATGGCAAGGCGGTGGACTGCACTGGCGCCTGCGCCGCCGTCTGGCCGCCCCTAACGGCGGCGGCGGACAGCACACCCACTGGTGGTCCGGGGGTGGGCACCCTCGGGACGGCCTCATCCTCTGACGGCACCCAGCTCGTCACCTTCGGGGGCCTGCCTCTCTATCGCTTCTCCCAGGACCAGGACGCCGGGGATGCCTACGGCGAGGGCATCTCGAGCTTCGGTGGGGTCTGGCACGTTGTGAAGGTTGGTCAGACTGCGGGTGTCGCTCCGACCACCGCCCCCACACCCGCCGCGGCAAAAAGGGCGGCACCAACGACGCCGTCGACGCCCGCCAAGTCGATGACACCGGTCCCCGCAAGGGCGGCGGCGCCGGCCTCGACGACGCCGGCGACGGCTGCTCCGACGCCCGTCATGACGATGCATCGATCGCCGCCGACGAGCGGGGCCGGCATGGGCTTGGGGTACTAGCCGGCTGTAGTCAGCCGCCGGGCCGCGACGCGGGACCCGGATGCGGGGTCAGCGAGAGCACGAGCGGCGGTCGCGGCGGCTGCGTGAAGTCGAAGTCTTCGACCAAGTTGCCGAGCGGGGTGGCGTTCTCCCGCACGTCCGGGCGGGGGTCGGGTCGCCCGTCGGTCGCCGGATCGAGGCGGGCACCGCCGAGGAAATCGTCTTCGATGAATTTCAAGAAGGCGTCGTGGCTCAGGGTCTGGTGGTCGATGAAACCCCGTTTGGCATACGGAGATATCACGATCGACGGGACACGCAAGCCATAGCCGTTGCCGTCCACGTTCGGCGGCACGACGTGGTCGTAGAACCCGCCCCAGTCATCCCAGGACAAGAAGATGGCCGTCGAGTTCCAATCCGGGCTCTTCATGACGGCGTTGACGAGGTTCGTGACCCACGCCTGCCCTTCGCGGACGCTCGCGGGCGGATGCTCGGAGTTGGGCTGGCTTGGCGTGATCCATGACACGGCTGGCAGCTTCCCCGCGGCTGCGGCCGACATGAAATGCTTCCACGGCTGCACGTTCTTCAGCTGGCCGTCGTCCTGGACGTCGGTGAACAGCGGCAACGGGTTCCAGATGCCGGGCGTCTTCCAGCTCTGGGCTTTGGGTGGGCAGGTCGCGGCACTGTCCTTACAGTCGGGCTCCGTCCCGTCCTCGACGTAGTAACCCCAGCTGACGTTGTGCTTGTGCAGCAGATACGTGATGTCGGTCCATGCGTCGTGGACAGGTGCCGTGCCTGTCGCGATCGCCTGGTCGACATAGTGCTGCTGCTGCCCCGGGAACAATTTGCCCGCCAGATCGTTCTTGCAGCTCGACGGAGCCCCCGAACTGCACACCGCCGACCAGGCCGAGACCATATAAAGGTGCTGGGGCAGGCTCCAGGAAGCCACGGGCTCAAACAGGTGGTCGTCAAGGGTGAACTCTTTGGCGTACGTCCAGTAGTTCGGGATCTCACGGGCGTCGTGGTACCCCATCACGTCGGGCGCGTTGCTGTGCGCACAAGCGGGGGCTTGGAGATTCGTGCAGTGCTTGGTGCTCTTCTCCGCTTCCGCGACGAAGCCGTCCATCTTGCCGCCGTTGATGTCGCCTACCGCAGCTGTGTTCGCGTGCCCAGCGCCTCCGTTCACGAACGCCGCGTCGTGATAGGGACTGTCGCAGGCGCTGGTGGCCGGGTCGGGCGAGCAGACGGTGAACTTGCCGTTTGCCGCCGGTATGCCGTCGGCGCCGGGAAACGTGCCGAAGTAACTGTCAAAGGACCGGTTCTCCTGCATGATCACGACGACGTGCTTGATCTTGGCGATCCCGACCGCGCTCGAGTCGGTCGTCGGAGACCCGCTCGCCGAGGCGGCCGTTGTGGTCGGCGTGGCCGCGGTGGGCTTAGAACCTCCCGACGAGCACGCCGCCACCACCGCGGTCGATAGCACTACCGCCGCAGCGCCAAGCGCGGTCCTTCCACCAAGGACTCGGGCAAACCCCAGCGAACCCGTCCACATCGCCGCACAACATAGGTGTGCAAACGGGGTGGGTCAGGTCACCGGCGTGCGGTTTCGACGGTACGTGGCCTCCATGTCAGTCGCGGTGAGCCACTCGCCGCAGTCGGGGCACGCCAGCTCGGGGTGGACGGTGTGGCCGCACGCCTTGTGCCGCACCTCCACCGGCGGGCCCTGCTTTCCCGTCTCCCATTTGTCGCCCCATCGAAGCAACGAGATGAGCACGGGCCACAGGTCGAGGCCCTTCTCGGTGAGTCGGTACTCGAAGCGGTCGGGCCGCTCGGAGTAGAGCCGCTTCTCGAGCACGCCGTTGCCGACGAGCGTCTCGAGGCGGTCGGCGAGGACGGCGCGCGGCGCGCCCGAGCGCTCCTGGAAGTCCTCGAACCGGCGCACCCGCATGAAGGCGTCGCGGAGGATCAGCATCGTCCAGCGATCGCCGACGACCGACAAGGCCTGCGCGACCGAGCAGTCCTGCTGGTCGATCTCGCTCCACCGCATGGGTGTGACCTTAGTCCTCTTGCGTTCAGAAATCGAACTCACTAAGTTCAAGTTATGAACGGACGCGGTCCACTGCCTGAGCTTGTGGTCCGTCCTGTGCAACCGGACGATGCCGATCGCGTGCGGCGACTTTTTGGGCGCCTCTCGCAGCAGTCGGTCTACCGCCGCTTCTTCACCTCGTTCCCCACCCCACCCGCCAAGGTGGTGCAGCACCTCACCTCGGTGGACCACACCGACCACGAGGCGCTCGCCGCCCTCGACGGTGACGAGATCGTGGCCCTGGTCAGCTGGGACCGGCCGGCCCACGCAGCCGACGAAGCCGAGATCGCGGTCCTTGTCGAGGACGCCTGGCAGCACAAAGGCCTCGGTGGGGCGCTGGTGCGCATGCTGTCAGCGGAAGCGGCTCGGCGTGGCATCGCCGTCATCAAGGCAACGGTGTTGGCTGACAACCACCCGGCTCGTCACCTCGCCGCCGCTGTCGGTCGACCGGACAGCGTCGTCCTCGACGGCCCCGAGACCTTCTACACGTTCAGCCTGGCATCCTGAGTCACTGAGCCGCGATGGCGGCGAGGACGTTGAGGCGCGCCGCTCGGCGCGCGGGCCGGAGCGCGGCCAGCACGCCGACGAGCGCACCGGCGGCGAGCACGACCCCCAGTTGCGCCACCGGCAAGGCGAACACGCCGAGGTTTCGGGCTGGTCCGTCTGCGGCGTTGGCGTGCGAGGCCACCGTGACCAGCGCCCAGCCGAGGAAGGCACCGACGCCGAGCCCACCGACGGCACCGAACGTCGACACGATTACCGACTCCCATCGCACCATCGACCGGAGCTGGCCGCGGGTCTGACCCACGGCTCGAAGTACACCGAGCTCGCGGGTGCGTTCGTAGACGGAAAGCGACAACGTGTTGGCGATACCCATGGCCGCGATGAGGATGGCGAGGAACAGCAGCACGTAGATGAGGCCGAGCACCATGTTCACGCCCGAAGCAACCGAGGCGATGAACTCGTCCCGGTCCCGCACCGTCGAGTCGCCGTATGGAGCGACAGCCCGCTCGACGGCTGTCCGGCCCGCCGCGAGGGACGTCCCGGAGCGCAGGCCCACCAGGACAGTCGCGTCCACGTCCTGGGTGGCGTGCGGCGCCCATGCCGGCCGGCTCATGAGCACCTGCCCGACCACGTCGGTGGTGCCGTACAGAGCACCGACGGTGAATTGCTCCGTCGCGCCATCGGCGAACGTCACCGGCACCGCCGTTCCGACCCGCCAGCCCCTGTCGTCGGCAACAGTCTTGGCGACGGCAAGCTGACGGGGGGCGAGGTCGGCGACAGACCCTGAAGACACGTCCAGTTTCACGAGGCGGCTGAGAGCGGCCGGATCGGTAACCGAGAGCGACCGGTCGGATGCGCCGACCCGCGCCACGCCGCGACCGATGCCGACCGCCGTCCCGACCTCGGGCAAGCGGGCGACATCAGTCGCAATGCGCGGGCTGAGTGACGGGCCGCCGAAGCGGCCGCCGCCGATGACCAGGTCACCGCCGAACGACTGCCGGACGGTCTCGTTGAGCGACGCCTTGATCGACGCACCGAACGTCGTGAAGAGCGTGACGACCGCGACGCCCACGAGCAGGGCAGCCGCGGTCGCCGACGTGCGGCGCGGGTTGCGGGTGGCGTTGCGACGCGCGAGCGACCCGGTCATGCCGCGCAGTCGAGCGAGTGGAAGCCCGATGGCCGCTCCCACGGGCCCTGCGACCACCGGTCCGAACACCACCACGCCGACAATCGTCAGCAGCGCGCCGAGCCCAGCCCAGCCGAGCGCTGCACTCGACCCGCCCAAGGCGCTCGCCAACACGAGCGCCACGCCCGCGCCCGCGATACCGAGGCCGGCGAAGACACGACTCTTGGCGACGCGGGGCGCTTCGGCCGCCGACTCCCGGAGCGCGGCCATAGGCCGGACGCGCGAGGCGCGAACTGCGGGGGCCAGGCCGGCCACGAGCGTGACGGCCATCCCCACGGCGAGCGGGACCACAGCAGATGTCAGCTTGAACGTCAGGCCGCCTGCGGGCAGGGCGAATCCGAAGGAGTCGAACATGCCCTTGAGCAGACCGGCGACGCCGATACCGCCGACCAGGCCCGCGAGGGACGCGACCGCTCCGACTACCGCTGACTCCAGCAGGCCCGAGCGGAAGACCTGGCCCCGGGTGCTGCCGACGGCCCGCAGCAGGGCCGCCTCGCGGGTCCGCTGGGCGGCGACGATCGAGAATGTGTTGTAGATGCTGAACGTGGCGACCAGGAGGGCGATCGCCGCGAAGATGACGAGGAACGTCCGCAGGGAGTTCAAGAAGCTGGCGTCGATGGCGTTGGTGTTCTCCTTGGTCAGCTGGGCGCCGGTGATCGCCTCCGTGCCTGTGGGAAGAGCCCGCTGCAGGCGCGCCACGATGTCCTGCTGCGACACGCCGGGTTCGCCCCGCACGAGGACGTCCGACACCTGACCGGGGCGGGCCATGAGGTGCTGCTGGGCGGCCGGCAGGGTGAACGCAGTGAAGGTGACGCCGCCGAAGCCCGCTTCCGATCCGAACTCGGCGATGCCGACGATGCGGACGGTCACGGGATCCGGTGTCTGCACGGTCGTCGTGTCGCCGAGCTTCAGGTTGCCCTTCTCGGCCGCACCGCGATTGACGACGACCTCGTCAGGCGCGGCCGGCGGGCGCCCCTGGACGATGCGGTACGGGTTCAGCTCGCTGTTGGAGACCCAGTTCCCAGCCAGCCGGGGTGGTCCGTTGCCGCCGATGGCCTTGCCGTCCCGACCGAGCAGCGCGCCATAGCCAGACACCTCGGGTTCGGCGGCGGCGACGCCTTGGACGGCGCGCGCCTGCTGCACCAGCGAGGCGTCGAGCGGTCCCCGGACGTCCTCGCGGCCGTCGGTCACCTTCGCCGAGGTGCGGACCACCGCGTCGGTGCCGCGGGTGACGCTCGAGAACAGGGTGTCGAAGTTGGCGTTGACCGTGTCGCCGAGTACGAGCGTGCCGGTGAGGAACGACACACCGAGGAAGATGGCTAGGAACGTCCCGAACATCCGACGCTTGCGGGCCCATGCGCCCTGCAGAGTGACCTTGAGCATGACGGGGCCTCAGTCCCCGAAAGCTTTCATGCGGTCGAGTACGGCATCGGCCGTCGGGTCGACCATGCGGTCGACGACCCGCCCGTCGGCCAGGAACAGCACACCGTCGGCGTACGAGGCCGCGACCGGATCGTGGGTGACCATGACGATCGTCTGGCCCAGCTCCACCACCGAGTGGCGCATAAACGCCAGCAGCCCGGCGCCCGACCTCGAGTCGAGGTTCCCGGTCGGCTCGTCGGCGAAGATGATCTCGGGCCTGGTGACGAGGGCCCGGGCCATCGCCACCCGCTGCTGCTGACCGCCCGACAGTTCGCTCGGCACGTGCGAAAGCCGGTCGCCGAGGCCGACGGTGTCGATCACAGCGCCCAGCCACTCCGCCTCGGGCCTGGTGCCCGCCAGGGTGGCCGGGAGCGTGATGTTCTCGAGAGCGCTGAGCGTCGGGAGGAGGTTGAAGGACTGAAACACGAAGCCGACGCGTTGGCGCCGGAGGAGCGTGAGCTCCTTGTCCGACAGCGAGCCGAGCTCGACATCGCCGAAGAACACCTGACCCGATGTCAGGTCGTCCAGACCCGCCATGCAGTGCATGAGCGTCGACTTGCCGGAGCCCGACGGCCCCATCACCGCCGTGAAGCGGTGGCCGGGAATGGCAACTGAGACGTTGTCGAGGGCAACGACAGCCGTGGCGCCCTCGCCGTAGACCTTGCTGGCGTCGACGGCCCGGGCGACGATGGCGGCCCGGCGGCCCGTCGTTGCGATGGTTGAGGCGTTCGATCCCATGAGGCCATTGTCGGGATCGGCGCCCCGCCGGTCGTCAGACGCTCGGAGGTTTGTCGGCTACGCCCGCGGGAGCAGAAGGGGGGCTAATCGAGCCACCCCGGGCGTACGAGGCCGGACTCGTACGCCAGCACGACCAGCTGGGCGCGGTCACGGACGCCGAGCTTCACCATGGCCCGGCTGACGTGGGTCTTGGCCGTCGCCGGGCTCATGATGAGACGCTCGGCTATCTCGTCATTCGAGAGGCCCTCCCCCACCAGGGCCACCACTTCGCGCTCGCGGTCGGTGAGGAGGTCGAGGTCGGTGACGGGCGCGGGCTGGCGCGAGCGGGTGGCGAACTCGGCAACCAGGCGGCGCGTCACGCCGGGCGACAGCAGGGCATCACCGCGCGCCACGGCGCGCACGGCCTGCACGAGCTCGGCCGGATCGGTGTCCTTGACCAGGAAGCCGCTGGCGCCGAGACGAAGGGCCTCGAACACGTACTCGTCGAGGTCGAACGTGCTGAGGATGACGACGCGAACGTCGGCAAGGCCGTCGTCACCGATGATGACGCGCGTCGCCTCCAGGCCGTCGGTGCCGGGCATGCGGATGTCCATGAGGAAGACATCCGGTGTGGTCTGCTTGGCGATTCGGACCGCCTCGTCGCCGTCGCTCGCCTCGCCGACGACGTCGATGTCGTCCTCGGCGTCGAGCAGGGCGCGGAACCCGGCGCGTACGAGCGCCTGGTCGTCGGCCAGCGCCACCCGGATCACTGGCCCGCCGCCACTGGCAGTGTGGCCCGCACCGCGAACCCTCCATTCGGCGTCGGACCGGCACGCAGCTCGCCGCCCAGGGCGGCGGCCCGCTCCCGCATGCCCAGTATCCCGTTTCCGCCGACGCTCGACGTCCCGTCGCCGAGGCCCACGCCGTCGTCGACGACCTCGACCATCACGGCTCCGTCGGCAAAGGCCACGCGCACCGTGACCGATCGGGCGCGCGCGTGCCGGGTGACGTTGGTGAGGGCCTCCTGCACGATGCGATAGGCAGCCAGGTCGACGCTGGGCGGCAGCGGGCGCGGGAGCGCCCGCACGTCGGTGTGCACGACGAGGCCGGAGGCTTCGGCCCCGGCGACCAAGCGAGGGAGGTCGTCCAGGCCGGCCGTGGGCGAACGGGGCGGGGCCTCGTCCGACTGCCGGAGGATGTCGAGCACCGATCGCAGCTCGCCGAGCGCGTCCTTGCTGGCGTCGCGGATTGCTATGAGGGCCGTGCGCGCCTGTTCGGGTTGCTCGTCCATGAGGTGGAGGGCCACACCGGCCTGCACGTTGATCAGTGAGATGTTGTGGGCCAGCACGTCGTGTAGCTCCTGGGCGATGCGCAGACGCTCCTCGCTGGCCCGCCGGCGCGCCTCTTCCTCACGCGTGCGCCACGCCGCGATTGCGCCCGTCCTGCGGACGCGAACGATCTCGGAGACGGCGAGCAACACGAGCAGCCACGCGGCGACGCCCAGGATGGCACCGCGGCCCGGCGCCGGCCGGTTCCCGAAGATCGGCCCAAGCCACAACATCAACGGGTAGCCGGCGAGCAACGCGGCCACGGCGACGCGACGCCGGCCCATGGTCACCGCGGTGAAGAAGGCAACGACGAGGGAGATGTAGATGGGCCCGTCGGGATAGTCGCTGACGACATAGACGAGGGTGACGCCCAGCACGACGAGGAGGACGGCTGCGGGAGCCCGGTGGCGGAAGAGAAGCGCGACCGGGCCGGCGACCAGAAGCGCGACGGCGAACGCGTCCAGGCCGTGGAAGGAGCGGCCATGGTGCTGATGGGCAGCACCAAAGGTGCCCGCCACCTGAATGACGCCGATGATGAACGCAGTGACCACGTCCCGCGTGCGATTCGGGAGCCACGTGGGCGGGGACGGCACGGGGTGGTCGGCGGTCGCTACCACACCACGACGGTAGGCCCTGCCGCCCGCCAAGACGTCCGCCGAAAGGAGCCTCCCGCCTACGCCCCGGGGCGCAGCGCCGGGCATGTGACGTACGCCCAGTGGCGAAGCGGGTTCTCCTCCTGCATCATCGAAGGCGTGACCTATCTCGCCACGGACGACCTCCACGCCGGCCTCGACCACATCCGCAGCTCGCCCACGGACAACGGCCGAGTCGAGCTCATCGTGCGTCGGCCAGCCGAGGACGAGCGCGAGGTCGTGGAAGAGGCCTATCTGGACCTCACCGACGGGCTGCAGGGCGACACCTGGAACGTGCGGATCAGCAAGCGCACCGGCGCGGGGCCCGATCCCGAACGGCAGCTGACCCTGATGAATGCCCGCGCCGCCGCCCTCGTTGCCGGCACCGCTGATCACGGCGGGTTGCCCGGTGATCAGGTCTACGTCGACTTCGACCTCGGCCACGGGAACATCCCACCCGGCACAAGGCTTCAGCTCGGAACCGCGGTCATCGAGGTCAGCGCCGCACCCCACACCGGCTGCGCCAAGTTCGCGGCCCGATTCGGCAAGGACGCCCTGCGGTTCGTCAACTCCGAAGTCGGCCGCGAACTCAACCTGCGCGGTATCAACGCCAAGATCGTCGTCGCCGGCGTGGTGCGCCCCGGCGACGCCGTCCGCAAGGTTTCCTGATCAGCTCGACGTGCGGCGGGTGACGGACACCGAGTAGGCGCCGGGACGGGCCAGGAGGATCTTGTCGTCGGTGAGGCGGATGCCGTCGGGGACGCGAGTGGGATCGAACACGAGGATGTCGCCGTCGCGTTCGCGATCGAACGCCAGGGCCGTCAGTTCGAGGCGTCCGAGCCGCACGACCTCGCGCTCGACCGGCCACTCGGCGGTGGGATCGTCGATGGGATCGCCATCCGCGGCCAATTGCAGGTCGAGGTTGAAGAAGGCCGGCCCCCGGTCGAGCCGCTCGGTCAGCTCCTCACGGAGGTAGTCGGGAGGCTTGGCCGCGGCCTCCTCCTCGGTGATCGTCTCTTGCCCGCCGTCGGGGACGAGGTGGTACCGGCCGTAGCGGACGCTGTCGTCGGCGGCCACGAAGCCGAAGGCGTGGATGGAGTGATAGATCAGGCCTGCGTAGCTCGCCGGCGCCGGATGGGTGATGGCAGCGGTCACGGCCGGAACGGTCTCGGGGTGCTCAGCGAGGAATGCGCCGACCTTTTCCATGTCGGGCGCGCCGGTCGCCGGATCGGGACGGCGGGCCTCGTTGAAGACCAGTAGGTCCTCGGGTGTGCGAGTGAAGAACACAGGAAGGCTGAGGGCGACGATGTCGGTCGTGCTTCCCTCCGGTAGGTAGAACTTCACCGCCATCCCGCGGGCGTCGCGGGTGCCGTCGGGCACGGTGGGATCGCCGCTCCCGTTGGAGAAGCGGACGTGGGCACGCACGGTCGGCCCGGCGAAGTGGGGAGCCCGACTGAGCGCAGACGCCGACTCGGTGGGTGTGAACGTCGCCGCGCACAGGATGCCTTTGGCGTGCACGGCCCGGTGGCCGGCGTGGGAGCCGTAGGTGGCGTTGATGCCGTCAACGAGGCGCTCAGAGATCTCGTCCATCGCGTCTACGTCTCCTTTCCGCCCTCGGGGATCCACCGTCCAGAGTCCCGCCACTCGACGGCGGCGTGGAAACCCTGCTCCTCGGCGAGGTCCTTGAACCAACGCCCCTCCGGCGAGTGGCGGGCGATGCCGTCGAACAACGTTGCGAGGAGCTGCGTGCCCTGCAGGCCCATGTTGTCGTAGGCCTGGTTGATCATCAGCTTCTGCATCACCAGCTGGTTCACGGGCACGCCGGCCACGCGATCAGCGAGCTCCTCGACGCGGTCGTCGAGGTCGGCGGCGGGCACCGCTTCGAGCACGAGACCCCAGTCGGCGGCGGTCTTGCCGTCGATGGTGTCGCCGGTCAACAACATGCGCTTGGCCTTCTCGGCGCCGAGCCGGTACACCCACATCGCCGTGGTAGGGCATCCCCAGACCCGCGCCGGCATGTAGCCGATGTGGGCGTCGTCGGCCATCACGACCATGTCGCACGAGAGGGCGATGTCGCTTCCGCCGGCCACGGCGTAGCCCTGCACCTTGCAGATTGTCGGCTTCAACGAGCGCCACAAGGTGAAGAAGTCGTCGGTGTTGCGGCGCATGCCGCGGTAGTCCTTGATCGGGTCCCACACGGGCCCCTGCTGGTGGGCGCCGCTGCGCTCCGCGAACTGCTTGAGGTCGTAGCCGGCACAGAAGGCGCGTCCTTCTCCGGCGACGACGATCACGTGGACGGCGGGGTCATCGTTGGCCCGCTCGATCGCCTCGCGTATCTGGCGAGGCATGGCCACGTCGATGGCGTTCAGTCGCTCGGGCCGATTCAGCGTGAGGCGCGCCTTGCGCCCGTCGACCTCGTAGCGGACGCTCCGCTGGTCGGCGTGCGTCATTTGCGGGTGACGGTGACGGTGGCCGCGAAGGCGCCGCCGTTGTTGTCGAGCCCTACGTCGTTGATGCCGAGGAACAGCGCTCCGGCAGTGGAAGCATGGATGTGGGCGGCGTGGCCCACCACGAACGGGGCTCCCGCGTCGCCGACCCGCCCGATCAACCCGCTGTGGTCGGTGTTCGGGACCAGGTTGAACTGCCGGATCTCGGGGTGGTTGGGCACACCGTCGGGCGTGGCGGCCAGAGCGCGGTTCCCGGTGTTGGGGAACACGGTGCCAGTCGCGGTGATCGAAACGTCGTCGTTTGCCTGCAGCACAATCCCTGTGTTGGTCCATGGCACCTGGCCGGAGACGTTCACCGTCTTCGGGCCGATCACGGTCGATTTTGCGCCACTGCTCCGGGTGAGGGCGAAGGCGAGGACGGCCCCCACGATCACGACGGCTGCGACAACAGCGATGATCACGCCGCGCCGGCTCTTCGGCGGCGGTGGGGCCGGAGGCGGTGGCGCCGCCGCGGCCGCCGGTTGCACGGCGGGCGCGGCCATGGTTTCCGCGGGGTCGTCGGCCGCCGACGGCTGGGGCGCCAGGGGCTGCGGTGGCGGTGGCGGGGGCGCGGCAGGCGCGGCAGGCGCGGGCGCGGGCGGGGCGAGGGTCTCAGCCACCACCGGCACTTCGAGGGCCCGGGTGGCGCGCAGGCGTTCGGTGACGGCTTCAGACGCGGAGACGGTGACACCGGTCTGGCGCAGCCACCCCGCCCCCCACGCCGTGGCGGCGGCGTCGGCCAGTGCCGCGCCAAACTCGTCGGCGCTGGCGTAGCGGTCGCCGGGGTCGGCGGCCAGGCCCCGCATCGCGACGCCCGCGACCGGGGGCGGCACCCCCGGAGTGGCGGTCACGAGGTCGACCGGCGCCTCCTGCACGTGGCGGGCCATGGTCGTCAGGCCGTTGGCGTCCACCGCGAACGGCAGCCGGCCGGCTAGGAGCTCGTAGAGGATCGTGCCCAGGGCGTACACGTCGCTCGCCGCACGCGGCTCTTCGCTCCGCACCAGCTCGGGCGCCATGTACGCCGGCGCGCCGAGCACGGTGCCCTCCCTCGTTGCGAGCGTGCGCGGGCCGCTCACGATCTCGGCCAGCCCGAAGTCGGAGACCTTGGCGACGCCCCCCGTAAAGAGGACGTTCTCGGGCTTGAGATCCCGGTGCAGCACGCCCGCCCGCCGAGCGCGCTCGACACCGCTCGCGACGGCGAGCACCAACGCGCACGCCACCTCGGGTGACACGCCCGCCCGGGCCCGCTCGCGCAACGTGCCCCCTCCGATCAGCTCGGACACCAGAACACACCGGTCGTCGCCATCGATGTATTGGATCACCCGCACGACGTGCGGATGGTCGACTGAGGTCAGCACCGGCGCCACGGCCGCGAAACGCCGCCGAGCCTCGGCGCCCGCCATCAGTGGCGCCCGCAGCTCCTTGAGGGCCACGCGGCGGCCCTGCGGGTCCACGGCCTCGGAGACCGAACCCCACACGCCGTCGCCCAAGTGACCGCGGATCGCGTATGCCTGAAGTTCGCTGCTGTCGGCGATCGGGTCATCGTGTCACATCATTCGCCGCTTGATCTCGATGCGAGCCGTGCGAAACTTGAGTGGTGACCTCACCCATCACGTCGGACCCGCTCCTCGGCCGGTCGCCGTTCGCGCCGATCGCCGACTACGGCTTCTTGTCCGATTGCGAGTCGTGCGCCCTGATCGCCCCCAGCGGCAACGTCGAATGGCTGTGCCTGCCGCGTATGGACTCGCCGAGCGTCTTCGGTGCCCTTCTCGACCGCCACGCCGGCGGGTTCCGCCTCGGCCCGGCCGACGTGCAGGTGCCCGCCGCCCGCCGCTATCTCCCCGGCACCATGTGCCTCGAGACGAGTTGGGGGACGGCGACGGGATGGATCATCGTCCGAGACCTCCTATTGATCGGCGCGTGGCACCACGAGGACGAGCTGTCCCACACCCACCGCCGGGCGCCCACCGACTACGACGCCGACCACGTCTTGCTGCGCACCGTGCGCTGTGTCAACGGCGAGGTCCAAGTCGAGCTCGATTGCGAGCCCATGTTCGACTACGGCCGCCAGCCCGCGTCATGGACGTACACCGATCGCCGCTACCACGAAGGGGTCGCGACGGCTGACGGTTCGGGCGTCGAGCTCAAGCTCACCACCGACATGCGCATCGGCTTCGAAGGAGGGCGGGCCACGGCGCGCACGCTGCTCCACGAGGGCGACCTCCGCTTCTGCGCGCTGTCGTGGAGCGAGCACGAGCCGCCGCACACGTTCGAGGAGGCCTACGAACGTCTGGTGTGGACGACGCACCATTGGCAGCACTGGCTGGCGCGAGGCCGATTCCCCGACCACCCGTGGCGGGCCTACCTCGAGCGGAGCGCGCTCACGCTAAAGGGTTTGACGTTCGCGCCGAGCGGCGCCCTCGTCGCCGCCCCCACCACGTCGCTGCCCGAGACGCCCGAGGGTGAGCGCAACTGGGACTACCGCTACAGCTGGATCCGCGACTCGGCCTTCGCGCTGTGGGGCCTGCACACCCTCGGCTTCGACTGGGAGGCCAACGACTTCTTCTGGTTCCTCGCCGACGTGGCCGAGCGCGACGCCGATCTCCAGGTGATGTACAGCATCGACGGGTCCCCGACCCCCGACGAGCAGATCCTCGACCACCTCAGCGGGTACGAAGGCGCCCGCCCGGTGCGCATCGGCAACGCCGCTCACAGCCAGCGCCAGCACGATCTGTGGGGGGCCGTCCTGGACTCCTTCTACATCCACACCCGTTCGGTCGACCGCCTCGACGACCGCATCTGGCCCATCCTCGCCCGCCAGGTCGAGTCGGCCATCGCCCACTGGCGCGAGCCCGACAACGGCATCTGGGAGGTGCGGGGCGAGCCCAAGCACTTCACCTCCTCGAAGATCATGTGCTGGGTCGCGGCCGACCGCGGTGCCCGCCTGGCGCGCATGCGGGGTGAGCCCGACAGCGCCGAGCGGTGGCAGGGCGCGGCCGACGAGATGCACGCCGACATCTGCGAGCACGGTGTCGACGAGCGGGGCGTCTTCACCCAGCACTACGACACCGCCGCTCTCGACGCGTCGCTGCTGCTGATGCCGCTCGTTGGCTTCCTACCGTCCGAGGACCCGCGCGTGCAGGCGACGGTGCTCGCCATAAGCGAGGAGCTGACCGACGACGGGCTCGTGCTCCGCTACCGCGTGAAGGAGACCGACGACGGCCTGGCCGGCGAGGAGGGCAGCTTCACGATCTGCTCGTTCTGGATGGTGTCGGCCCTCGCTCACATCGGCGAGCACACCCGGGCCCGCGAGCTGGCCGAGAAGGTGCTGTCCTTCGCCAGCCCACTGGGCCTCTACGCCGAGGAGATTGATCCCCGCAGCGGCCGCCACCTCGGCAACTTCCCCCAGGCGTTCACCCATCTGGCGCTCATCAACGCCGTGATGCACGTCATCAACTACGAGAACGCCCACCTGTTGGGGAGCACGCCGCTCGCGCTCTAGGCGGGTGCCTAGATCCGGTAGTAGCCGCCCTGGTTGCAGATGAAGCCCGATGGCGGGTCGGTTCTGACGAACCTGCCGTTCTGAACGGTCATGATCATGAAGCACGTCGGGGGCCGTTTGGACGCCGGTCCGGCGGGTGCCAGCATGCCGTTGCCGTCGAAGTTGTCGATCTTCTTGAGCTCGGCCATGACGTTGGCGCGCGTGGGCTTGGGCCCGGCCGCGGTCAGGGCCTGCACGAACAGCCTCCCCGACTCCCACCCGTAGGCCGCGAAGATGTCGGGCCGCTGGCCGGGTGACGTGCGCTTCAGCCACGAGTCGAACAGTTGGACTTCGGGAAGGGTGCTGTCCTCGCCGGCATACATGGCCAGCTGCTGGTCGAGGATGGCGCCGTTGGTGGCGGGCGCCGCGTCCGAGGTCACGAACGCGGGGTCGTAGGCGTTCGCCCCCCAGTTGGCGAACGGCACCGAGAAGTTCTGCTGCTTCATGGCCTTGGCCATGCGGACGAACACCCCGACCTCGCCGGCGAAGAAGATGCCTTTCACGCCGTTCTGCTGCATGGCAACGACGTCGGAACTGAAGTTGGCCTCGGTGGGTTCGATCGTCCGGTGGTAGACGAACTTGTAGCCGACCGACTCGGCTGCTTTGACCTCTCCCTCGACGGCGTCAACCGCCGACTGCGCGTTCTCGACGAAGTAGGCCATGTGCTGGATCACGTCGGGCGGGTACTTGGCCTTGAAGTAGTTCAGCGAGCCCAGCCGCCAGCCGGGCACGATCGGGGCGATCGAGAAGTTGTTGGGAACGGCGACGTGGCTGCGGCTGAGGGCCTGGCTGACGTCGGGGATGTCGGGGTGGGCGTTGAGGACCTGGGCGCCCCCGTCGTCGACCACCGAGAAGGAGCCGACGTAGCCGAAGGCCTTCCCGGTGAGGTCCTGGTACTGGGCCTTGTTCTGGTTGGCGTCGAACTGGTCGTCGCGGGCGTCGAGCTGCAGCTTGCGGCCGCATACGCCGCCAAGGGAGTTCTGGTAGGCGAAGAACGCCTGGGTGCCGACGACCGCGCCTTTGAACAGGCCCGGCACCGGGCCGGTGAGGAGGGAGACGTTGCCGAGGGTGATGCTGTTGGCGGTGACACCCACGTCGGTGTTGCCGCCCGCCGCTGCGCAGGCGGAGGAACCGCCGCCCGCCGCTTGGTTGGCTGGCCCCGACGCCCGATTGCTCTGAGACCCGCCGCCAGAAGGGCCTGACGCGGCACCAGTGGCACTTCCGCTGCTGGTGTTGGCGGCGTCGGCGGTCTGGGTGTCGGCGCCTTGCAGATCGGACCCGGCCCCCGCCGACACACCCGACGCGCCCTTGCCGTTGGCCTCGGCCAGCTCCTTGCCGCTGAGGCGGGCGCCGCACGCCGTAGCGACGAGCATCATCGCCAGCCCTACCAGCAGGAGCCGGGACGAGGGGAGTCTGCGCACCAGGGTCACCAGGATGGCAAACCCGAGCGCCCGCCGCACCGCGGGCGTCGCTACGCGAGGACGGGATCAGTAGGCGTGAAGCGGACCGGCATCTCCTCGTAGCCCGAGATGAAGTTGGCGGGCCGGTAGTCGGGCTCGGCGCTGTCGACCAGCTCGATGTCGGGTAGGCGCTTGAGCACGCGCTCGATCATGCACACCAGCTCGAGGCGGGCCAGCGAGCTCCCCAGGCAGAAGTGGGTGCCGAAGCCGAAGGCGACGTGGTCATTCGGGCGCCGCTCGACGTCGAAGCGAAAGGGGTCGGCGAAGACGTCCTCGTCCCGGTTGGCGGAGGGGTACAGCAGGAGGAGCTTGTCACCCTCGTGCAGGGTCTTTCCTCTGACATCGGTGTCACGGGTCACCGTCCGGGCCATGTTCTTGATCGGTGAGACCCAGCGCAGCATCTCCTCGACCGCCGTCGGAATCTTGGACGGGTCCTCGAGGAGCTTCTGCTTCTGTTCGGGATTCCGCAACAGCTGGTACATGCCGCCGCTGATCACGTGGCGGGTGGTCTCGTCGCCACCGATGAGGATCAGCAACGACTCGTGCACGAGCTCGTCGTCGGTCAGGCGGTCGCCGTCGACCTCGGCGTGCACGAGCACGCTCATGAGGTCGTCGGTCGGCTGACTGCGCCGCTCGCCGATCGCCTCGGTGGCAAATTCCTGGTAGCCGATGAAGGCCTCGGTCGCCTTGTCCACGCTGTCGGGGTCGCCGGTGAGGGCCTTCATCATCCCGTCCGACCAGTCGAGCAGCTGCTTGCGGTCCCCGGGGCGGACGCCGAGGGCGTCGCCGATCATGATCATCGGCAGCCAGGCGGCGACGTCATTGACGAAGTCGCACTCGCCTTTGGCGCAGACGGCATCGATGATCTCGTCGCACGCCCGGCGGACGTCGGCCTCGCTCTCCTTCACGCGCTTGGGCGTGAAGCCCCGATTCACGAGCTTGCGGCGCTTGAGGTGTTCGGGGTCGTCCATGTCGATCATCATCGCCACCGGCCCCGATTCGGGGCGGATGCCCTGGGCGTTCGAGAAGAGCTCGGGGCGCTTGGAGAGCTCCTTCACGTCGGCGTACTTGGCGATGCCCCAGACGCGGCCGTCCCAGTACACGGGCTCGTTGGCGCGCATCCACGTCATCGCCTCGTGGGGGTTGGTGCCCCAGAAGGCGCCGCTGACCAGGTCGATGTCGGGCTTCCTCATGAGCGCCCATCATGACGCGTCCGTAGTATTCGGCTCATGGCCGAGATCACCCCGCCCCGCATCGAAGGTCGAGTACAGGTGCGGGACGGCCGCAAGCTCGGGTTCGCCGAGTTCGGTCCGCCCGACGGCCGGCCCATCGTGTGGCTGCACGGCACGCCCGGAGCCCGCAAGCAGATCCCCGAGGACGCCCGCCTCGCGGCCGAGGAAGTCGGCGTGCGCTTCGTCGGCGTCGACCGGCCCGGCACTGGTCTGTCGACGTCGCACCTGTACGGCTCGATCCTCGACTTCACCGACGACCTTCGCATCCTCGTCGACGAGCTGGGCTTCGACGAGCTCGCGGTGATCGGGCTGTCGGGCGGTGGTCCCTACGCCCTGGCCGCCGGCTACGCCATGCCCGAGCGCGTCAAGGCGGTGGGCGTGCTCGGAGGGGTGGCGCCGACGAGAGGCGACGACGGCATCGATGGCGGACTGGTCAGCGTGGCCACTCGCTTCGCACCGCTGATCCCCCCGTTCCGGGTGCCGCTCGGTCTGACGCTGAGCACGATGGTCGCCGCCCTGATTCCGGTCGGACGGCCGGCCCTCGAGATCTACGCCCGCTTCTCGCCCCCCGGTGACCGCGAGGTGTTCGCCCGCGAAGAGATCAAGACCATGTTCATCAACGACTTGAGCGACACGCGCGGCCGCCTTCGCGCCCCTATCGACGACGTCATCCTGTTCACCCGCGACTGGGGCTTCCGGCTGCGCGACGTGACACCACCCGTGAAGTGGTGGCACGGCGACGCCGACCACATCGTGCCGCTGACCCACGGCGAGCACTGCGTCAAACGTCTGCCCAACGCCGAGCTGTTCATCCGGCCCGGCGAGAGCCACCTCGGGGGCTTCGGGGCCGCCGAAGAGGTGCTCGAGACCTTGTTGGCCACGTGGGATCGCAAACCCGTGAAGGAGGCCCTATGAACGTCGAGGACATGATCTTCGTGAGCGTCGACGACCACGTTGTCGAGCCGCCCGACATGTTCGAGGGCCGGCTTCCGGCCAAGTACGCCGACCTGGCGCCGCGGGTGGTGAAAACCGACAGGGGCGACGACGTCTGGACCTTCAACGGTGCGCAGATTCCCAACATCGGGTTGAACGCGGTCGCGGGACGGCCGCGCGAGGAGTACGGCATCGACCCCACGTCGTTCGACGAGATGCGCCGCGGCTGTTGGGACGTGCACGAACGAGTGAAGGACATGAGCGCGGGCGGCGTACTCGGGTCCCTGTGCTTCCCGTCGTTCCCGTCCTTCTCGGGCCGCCTGTTCGCAAACGCCGACGACAAAGGCCTGGCCCTGGCCGTCACCCAGGCGTACAACGACTGGAACATCGACGGGTGGTGCGGCGCCTACCCCGACCGTCTGATCCCGATGGCCCTCCCGATCCTGTGGGACCCTGAGCTCTGCGCGTCGGAGATCCGTCGGATGGCCGCCAAGGGTTGCCGCGCCATGACCTTCACCGAGAACCCCGCCGAACTGGGGCTGCCGAGCTTCCACGATCCCCACTGGGACCCCATGTGGCGCGCCCTGGTCGACACGGGCACCGTGGTGAACATCCACCTGGGCTCGTCCGGGAAGCTGGCGGTCACCGCCCCCGACGCGCCGATGGACGTGATGATCACGCTCCAGCCCATGAACATCTGCATGGCGGCCGCCGACCTGGTGTGGTCGCGGGTGTTCAAGGAGTTCCGCGAGCTCCGGGTGGCCCTCTCCGAAGGCGGCACCGGGTGGATCCCCTACTTCCTCGACCGGCTCGACCGCACCTACGACATGCACCACCGTTGGACCGGACAGGACTTCGGCGACGAGCGGCCGAGCGACGTCTTCCGCCGCCACATCCTCACCTGCTTCATCGCCGACCCCGTTGGCGTGCAGCTGCGCCACGAGATCGGCATCGACAACATCTGCTGGGAGATGGACTACCCGCACTCCGACTCGTCCTGGCCCCGTGCGCCCGAGGAGTTCGCCGACGTGTGCGCCAAGTACGACGTGCCTGACGGCGACGTGGACAAGATGAGCCACGAGAACGCCATGCGCTGGTACCGGTTCGAGCCGTTCTCGAAGCGGTCCCGCGAGTCGTGCACCGTCGGTGCCCTGCGCGCCGAGGTCGCGGACCACGACATCGCGGTGCGCTCGTTCGACACCGGACGACGGGAGAAGTCCAAGCCCGACCTGGGCGAGATGGCCCGCCGGGCCACCGCTTGACCGCAGCTGACGACGAGCTGGCGGTCCGCAATCTCGTCGCGCGCGTGGCCCAGTACGCCGACGGCCCCGACGTCGACGCCTACGTCGCCCTGTTCACACCCGACGCCATCTGGGACATGCCCGGCGCTCCGCGGCAGGGGCACGACGAGATCCGAGCGGGCTCTGAGGAGCGCCGGGCCGCCGGCCAGACCGGCCCCGGCTCCAAGACCCGTCACGTCGTGAGCACCGTCGCCGTGCGGGTCGACGAAGGCCACGCCGTTGCCGACTCGGTCTGGCAGTTCTACGCCGACACCGCGTCCTCTCCCCGCCTCGCGCTGATGGGCACGTACCACGACGAGCTGGTGCGCGTCGGCCGCGAGTGGAAGCTGGCTCGCCGCCAGATCACCATCGGCTAGGAAGGCGCGCTTCGCGCCCGCGCATTAGAACCCCGCTGTGCCGCAGCCAGGGCCGGACCGGGCGCCGCCGACGCTGTTGTTGTGGCTCTCGTTGACGGGCTGCGGACTGTTGCTCCCACAGCTCAGAGCGCCAGTGATGGTGTTGGACTCGATCTCGGGCGCGTTGTCCTCGGGGAACGGACCGACGCCGGAGCTGCCGTACACGTTCAGGTTGGACGACAGGGTGTTGGACTCGACCTCGAGGCCACCGCTGTTGCTCGACAGCGTCGTCGCCGCGCCGATGCGGTTGCCTGCGCAGAGGTCGTCGCCGGGATCGCCCAACAGCACGAAGCCCGCCGACCCCGTGATCGTCACGGCGCCGTTGACCCTGGTGTTGCACAGCGCGCGAGCACCGCTGCCCGACGCCGTGACGTTGCCGAGGATCGTCGAGTCGACGATCACCACGTCAGAGGCACCCGAGATGTACACGTTGCCGTTGACGGTCGCGCCCCGCACACACGCCGTGCCGGCCGACCCCAGCGTCTGGTTGGACACCGAGCCGGTCACCAGTTGGCCGCAGACCACGTTGACGACCGTGGCCGGCGACGAGGTGTTGTTGGCGGGGTTGGGATCGACCATCACGCCCGTTCCCGTTACCGAGGCGGTGTTCGACAACTGCCCCGGCGCCGTGGTCGGGCTGACGTGGGCCACGATCGTGAACTGGGCCGAGCCCGGGGCGAAGGGTGCCGTCGTCGAACACTGCACCGTCCCGTTGGCACCCACCGCAACCGACGGCGGGGCGGGACAGCTCCAGCCCGAGACCGGCGGCGTCACCGACACCAGCGTCGTGCCCGACGGCAGTTGGTCGGTCACCGTCGCCCCCGGCGCGGTGCCGGACCCGCCGTTGGTGACCGTGACCGTGTAAGTCACGTTGCGGCCCGGCGCGACCGACGTGGGAAGCACGCTCTTCGTCACCGACAGATCGGCGCGAGGAATCGGGCTCGTATAGGTGATCTTCACCACGCCGTTGGCGCTGTTGGTTCCGACGCCGTTGGTGGTGGTACCGCCGGTAGCCGGCAGGACGTACCCCGACCCGCCACCTCCGCCAGCGGCGCCGGCCGAGCCGCCGCCGCAGAACCCCCCGCCCCCGCCCCCGCCCTGCTGCGTGGGATCGCCGGCCCTGCCATTCAGGTGGGCCGTACACGTCTGGGTGCCAACGCTGCTGAAACCGCCTCCATCTGGACCCCCGTTCGTGCCGCCGCCAGTTCCCCCCGTTTGGCTGGAAGTCGCGCCCGCGCCACCGCCGCCGCCGGCGGCCAGAAGCCAGTTGGAGGTGTCGGCGGTGATGGCACTGGTGGCGACGAGAGACACCCCGCCGCCGCCACCCCCGCCAAACGGCGGGGTCGAATCAGCACACGGAGTGGTTCCGCAACTTCCGTCTCCCCCGCCGGGAACGCCGCCCGCGCCTCCGCTCCCGAGCGTGGAGTCGCCGCCCTTCCGGCCGACCGCGACGTGGTAGGTCGTGGAAGACGAGACGGTGACCGACGTCGCCGTGGTGTGGCCCCCGGCGCCACCTAGGTAGCTTTGGTCGGCACCACCATAGGCGCCGAACAAGTCGAAGCTGGCCGAGGTGACGCCAGTGGGCGGCGTCCAGGTCTGGGCGTGGTTGACGAAGTTGCACGTCACCGTGCTCTGGCCAGGCGACGGCGAGTCGTCGACCGGCGCGCCGCAATCCGTCGCCAGCGTGTACGTGATGACGATCTTGCCGTTGCCGGCGCTGGCCGCGTCGGCACCGGTGGTGAACGTGGTGCCTGGCGGGCCCTTACTCGACCCCCCACCACCGCCGCCGCCGGGGAAGTTCGAACCGCCTCCGCCGCCGCCGCCGCCAAAGACGCCACCACCGCCGCCGCCGCCGGCGTCACCGAAATCTGTATTTCCTCCGTTCCCGCCCAGGCCGGCCGACCCGCTCGATCCGTTGCGTCCTGCGACCGAACCGCCCTCGCCTACGCCCCCCGCGCCGAGCGACGTCGGGGTGGCGCCGCCGCCGCCGTCGACGTTCGCGTTCGGGTTGCCAGAAGTGGCGCCGTTATGGCCGTTCACGCCCGACTGGCCGCCGGCGCCCCCCGTTCCGATGTCCCCAAAACCGGCGCCGCCGCCTCCGGCCGCGACGAGCACCGCGGTCGAGTTACGCCTGATGTCGGATGCGCCTCCGCCGCCTCCTCCGCTATTCACCCCGCTTATGTTCTGCTGGGTGCCAGTGCCGCCGCGGCCGCCGCCGTTGAACCCGGCCGCGCCCGGCGGGCCAGGGCTGGTTGGGCCGCTCGTTGCCCCGTCGCCTCCCCGTCCGCCGACAACTACACCAACGGCCTCGCCGGGCGTCACCGAGAGGCTGTCCGTGTGCGCCAGGGCACCGCGTGCGGGAATGCCCGCGGTAGGAGAGGGGTTCGTGCCGCCCGTGGCGCCGTAGGCGTCGACCTTCAGGCTCCAGACGTCAGCGGGGATCGGCACCGACTGCGCGGCCCCGGCGAAGGGACACGTCACGGTCACGATCCCCGAGTTGGTCACCGGCGGGCTACAGAACCCCCAACTGATGACGACCTTGCCGTCGCCTCCGCTCGCCGCGTCCGCACCAGTGGTGAAGGTCGTGCCCGCCGGGCCCGTGCTCGACCCGCCGCCGCCCCCGCCGCCGGCCCCTGTCGACGAACCGCCGCCGCCGCCGCCGCCGAGGACGCCGCCGCCCCCACCGCCGCCGCCATTGAAGTTCGCGTCGCCGCCTTTCCCGCCCTGGTTCGCGGCGCCGTTCGCGCCTGTTTGCCCGCTGCCTTGCCCCGGACCGCCCGTCCCACCGTTACCGCCGCTCAAACCTCCGGCCGCACCGCCGGTGCCGCCATTTTGACCGGACGCACCCCCTGCGCCGCCCGCGCCACCGCTCGAGAACCCGCCGGAGCCTCCTGCTCCCGAGGCCACGACCAAGCCTGTACTCGCTCGCCTGATTTCGGACGCGCCACCACCGGCGCCACCGCTAGAGCCGCCACTCGCAAAACCGCCCGCGCCCCCTCCGTTGAACCCTGCCGCGCCGGCAGAGGTCAGGGTGGCGTCGCCGCCTCGACCGCCGACAAGAATTGTGAGGTCCTCGCCCGGCGTGACCGTCATCGCCGGAACGTGAGCGAGGCCCCCAAGCCGGGACACCCCGGTGTTGTTGAACCCGATCCCGCCCTGAGCGCCCCATGCATCGACGGTGACGTAGAAGACGCCAGTGGGAACCGTCCACGTCTGCGGCGCGTTGTTGAAGGCGCACGTCAACGTGGACGTGGTGCCCACGGTGGTCAACGTGCACCCGGGGGGCACCGC
>DASZJL010000224.1:0-7484 GCA_035948135.1 Acidimicrobiales bacterium
TCCTTTCCGCTGGGCAAGCCGAGGGCGTCATGGAGCGGGCGGCACGTATGGAACACATCTGCGCCACGCTCAAGGCCCTCGCCGCGGCACGCGTCGCCGAGACCGAGCTGTGGCGTCTGGGCGGCGACAAGACGCCGGCCCACATGCTCGGGCGCAAGAGCGGCGAGGCGGTCTCCAAGGCCCAACAGCAGCTGGACAACGCCAAACGTCTGCGATCTCACCCCAAGACCGACGCCGCCGCTCGCACGGGCAAGCTGTCGCCCGACCAGCAGGCGGCCATCACCGACGCAGCCGACGTCGACCCCCGGGCCGAGGCCGACCTCTTGAACATGGCCGACCGTGGCGCGTCGTTGCAGGAGCTGCGCGACGAGGCGGCCCGGCGCAAGGCCCAGGCCCAGAACCCCGAGGACGCCCATCGCCGCATCCACGCCGAGCGCCACGCCCGCTCGTGGACCGGGCCCGACGGCGCCTGGAACTTCGGGGCGAGGGGAACCGCCGACGCCGGCGCCACGTTCATGGCCGCCCTGCGCGAGCGGGCCGACGCACTGTTCAAGAAGGCGCGGGCCGAGGGACGGCATGAGCCGCCAGAGGCCTACCTGTTCGACGCCCTCATGGGCCTGGCCGCAGACGACACCTGCACCGGCACCGACGCCAAGGCCGCGGCATCGGGCTCACGGGGCACCAAGGTGCTGGTGCGGGTCGACCTCGAGGCCCTGTTCCGGGGCCATCCCACAGAGGGCGAGGTGTGCGAGATCGCCGGCTTCGGGCCCGTGCCCGTGTCGGTGGTCAAGGAGCTCCTGGCCCAGGGCGACACCTTCCTGGCGGCGGTGATCACCAAGAGCCAGGCCGTGGTCGGCGTCGCCCACCTGGGTCGCTCCCACACCGCGGCGCAGCGCAGCGCCCTGCAGTGGCTGTATCCGGTCTGCGCGGTGGAGGGTTGCTCGGCGCTGGCTCGGGAGATCGACCACCGCCACGACTGGGCCACGACCCATACGACACTCTTCGACGACTCCGACCCCTACTGTCGGCACCACCACGACCTGAAGACCTACGAGGGCTGGGGCCTGGTGGACGGCAGCGGCAAGCGTGCCTTCGTCCCGCCCGACGATCCCCGCCATCCGAACCACGCGCCGAAGAGCGCCGGGCGCGAGAGACCACCCCCGGCGGCGGCGTAAGACCAGGCCAGTTAGGCAGGACGGGTGAACAGATAGTTGGGCCACACGCCGACGCCGACAGGCCTCACGTGGTCGCGCGGCACGGGACCGGCCCAGGTCAGCTGGGACCAGCGATAGCCGTACGGCTCGAGGACTTCCTCGAGCCCCTTGCCGGCGTCTGCCGTCAGCACCTCGCACACCAACGTCGGCCTGTGCCGTCGCAAGGTGTCCGACATGCCCGCCAGCACCTGCGCCTCCGCGCCCTCGACGTCGATCTTCACGAGGTCGACACTGTCGAGGCGGTGGGCGGCCACGAACGCGTCAAGAGTGACCCCCGTCGCGCGCATCTCGTCGACCCGTTCGACGCGCCAGCCTTCGGCCTCGACGTGGGCACGCATCCGACTCGTCTGCGCTGACAGGGCAACGGCATCCTCCGCGCGCGTGGCGGCCCCGCTGTACAGGGTGACGTCGCCGTCGGTGTCACTGACGGCAATCATTTGGCAGGAGACGTTCGCAACGTCGTTGAGCTCGACGTGGCGCACCAGTCGCCGGAAGGCGCGGGGATCTGGCTCGAACGCGACGACCCGCCCGGCGGGGTTGGCGTGACCGGCGAGGAGGGAGAAGATGCCGACGTTGGCACCGACGTCGAGGGTGACGCGCGCCGTCGACGCCAGCTCGAAGAACACCCCGACCGTCTCCGGCTCGTAGAAGCGGTCCCATCCCCGCCAGTAGAGGGCGTTGCTCCACGGCTCGTCACCGGCTCCCTCCAGCACGAGGCGGCGGCCGTTCGGGAGGACGTCGCCCACGATGCCCGTACGCGGGAGGTGCCGCTCGGCGCCCGATGCCAAGGCGGGCACGACCCGGGCAACGGCGCGGGCTGATGTCGTCGCCGCCCGGTTGACCGGCGGGTAGGTGCGGAGCCGCTTGAGCAGGGTCCGCATCGGGGCGCCGTCAGCGACGCCCGGCGAGGAGCCTCCCCATCAGCGAATGCCCCGCGACGGCCTGGCAAGCGGCCGTGCCGGCCTCGGTGTACTCGCCCCCGGGCCCGTCGTCGTTCGAATCGGCGAGAAGGTACGGCACCGGATCGGGCGTGTGGGTCATCAACGCCGTCGGCGTGGCGTGGTCGGGCACGAGGAGAAGGCGCCAGGGCGCGAGATGGCCGAGCTCGTCGACGAGGGGTCCGATGATGTCGGCGTCCCACCGCTCGAGGGCGTCGACCTTGGCCGCCACGTCGCCCGCGTGGCCCGCTTCGTCGCTCGCCTCCACGTGCAGCAAGAAGAGGTCGGCGCCGTCCTCGAGGGCGGCGACGCACGCCTCGCGCTGGGCCGCGTAGTCGGTGTCGTAGCCGGCGGTCATGCCGGCGACGTCGACGACGTCGATGCCGGCGAGGACGCCGAGACCGCGAACGAGGTCGACCGCCGAGCACAGGGAGGCCTCCAGGCCCCAGACGTCGGCGAAGGCGGGCAGGTCGGTGGCCCGGCCCTGGCCCCAGAGCCAGATCTGGTTGGCCTCGAGGCCGAAACGCTCCACGACGCTCCGGGAGGCGTCCATCAGCTTCTGGAGCTGCGGCGCGGCCGGCCCCTCGGGCCACACCGCGGCCTGACCGGTGAGGTCGTGGGGCGGCGTGCAGGCCGCGTCGGCCCACTCCGCCGGGGCCACGACGATGTGGCGGTACTGCACACCCGGGTGGAAGGTGACCTCACCCCCCAATTCCGCCTCGAGCGCGGCGACCACGGGGGCGGCCGCCTCGGAGCTGGGGTGTCCACCCGCGAAGTCGGTCATCGTCCCGTCGTCGACACGGACGAGGTTGCAGCGGAAGGCGACCTGGTCGGGTGCCAGGTCGATGCCGAGGGCGGCGGCCTCGATCGGGGCCCGTCCCGTGTGGTGCTTGGCCGGGTCGTAGCCGAGGATCGACATGTTGCCAACGTCGCTCCCGGGCGGCATCCCGGGCGGGATGGTGGCGGCCCGCCCGACCTCGGACCGGCCCGCCAGACGAGCCAGATGCGGCATACGGGCGGCCTGGAGCGGCGTGCGGCCGCCGAGCTCCGCGAGGGGCTCGTCCGCCGCGCCATCCGGCACGCACACGATGTATTTCATCGACTCATCGTAGGTACCGTTGACTCTGTGCGCCGCCGCTTGGCCGCAACACTCTTCGTCCTCGCACTCGTGGCCGCGGCCTGCGGCGGCGGAAGTCACGGGAACCACCTCGAACGGGCGACCGGGCCGACACCTGGGGAGTCGACCGTGCCGGAGTCGACCACCTCGACGGTGCCGGCCACCACTCCTCCTCCTCCGCCGACCTCGGCCGCCCCGACGGCACCCCGACCGACGACAGCGCGTCGTCCAGCCCCGACGGCCGCTCCGAAGCCGAGTGCGACGACGCCCGCACCGGGTCCGGCCAACCTGGCAGCGGTACGCGTGCACCTCACGCCCGTAGCCGGCATCTCCGGGGCTCTGGCCATGGCGGTGCGCGTCAACGACGGAGCCATCTACATCGCGTCCAAGTCGGGCCAGGTGCGGGCGATCCGAGGCGGTCAGGTCGACCCCACACCTGTCCTCGACCTCAGCGGCGGAGTCTCGAGCGGCGCCGAGCAGGGCCTGCTCGGCCTCGTCTTCTCGCCCGACGGCAGCCACCTGTACGTCAACTACACCGATACCGCGGGCGACACCCACGTCGTCGAGTACGCCATGGCCGGTGGCGTGGCGAACGCGGGCACCAGGCGCGAGTTGCTGTTCGTCAAGCAGCCCTATGCCAACCACAACGGCGGGAACCTGGTCTTCGGACCCGACGGCATGCTCTGGATCGGGTTGGGTGATGGTGGAAGCGGGGGCGATCCGAGCAACAACGCCCAGAACCCGAACACGCCGCTCGGGAAGATGCTGCAGATGAACGCCACGAACGGCCAGTACTCCATCTGGGCCCTCGGGCTGCGCAACCCCTGGCGGTACAGCTTCGACCGGGCCACGGGCAGCCTGTGGATCGCCGACGTCGGCCAGGACATGTGGGAGGAGATCGACTTCGCGCCCGGCGTGCAGTCGGCGGGGATGAACTTCGGCTGGTCGCACTTCGAGGGCAACCACGTGTACAACGCCTCGCGCTCGGCGCCGAACGCCGTGCCGCCCGTGTACGAGTACTCGCACGCCGGCGGCAACTGCGCGGTCACGGGCGGCTATGTGTACCGCGGCGCGCGGGTCCCGAGCATGAATGGCGTCTACCTGTTCGCCGACTTCTGCGTGGGCCACGTCATGGGGCTTTCCGACGGGCAGGTGCGCGACCTCGGGATCGCGGCCAGCAACCTGTCGTCGTTCGGCGAGGACGCGGCCGGTGAGCTGTATGTGCTCTCGTTGAGCGCCGGCGTCTTCAGGATCGATCCGTCGTAGACCTGCTGTACTACGTCACCGTGGGGACGGAGACGGGGAAGGTCTTTGGGGAGCTGCTCGACGAGCTGCGGGCGTTGGAGGAGCGCATCGTCCACGGGCCGAATACGCCCCTCGACGACCAGAGCCTGCTCGAGGGCTACAAGTGGATCTTCAGCATCCTGGCCGTCGGCCTCGACGCCTACGTGTGGGCCGATCCCAGGCGGCCCCGCTTCGTCGACATCGTCGGGCCGTACCGCAAGTGGGGCGGGGACAACGCCGACGCGTTCTACCAGTACGCGCCGATCGATCCGGCGCGGACGTACCGCGTCCATGGGCTGAAAGGCGACGCCGTCTACTTCTCGCTGACTGTGTACGGCGGGCCCAACGACGGCCGCTACTCCGACCGCATCGTCGGCACCGTCAACGACCGCACGCTCGACGTAGGCCCCGACGGCACGTTCTCGCTCGTGCTGTCGCCTGAGCCGCAGGAGGGCACATGGCTCAAGCTCGACGCCGACGCCGTGTGCGCCATCACCCGCGACTACATCGTCGACCCCGGGCACGGCCGGCGAGTGGAATGGCACATCGAGGCCGTCGACCCACCGCCGGCACGGCGGGAGGACGACGCCGACCTGGCCCGACGCTTCCGGGCCACGCTGACCTGGATCCGTGAACAGGCCCAGCTGGTGCCGCTCGGCCTCGGTGAGCCCAACGCGGTGGCCGAGCCCTACGGGGTGCCGACCGTGACCTACGGATGGGCGGCGGCCGACGCCGCCTACGCCATGGGCAGCTTCGACTTGCAGCCCGACCAGGCTTTGGTGATCAAAGGTCGCTCCCCGGAATGCGCGTTCTGGAACCTGTGCCTCTGGAACCAGTTCCTGCACACCTACAACTACGACTACGAGCGGGTGACGATCAACGGAGGCCAGATGCAGTACGAGGACGACGGCTCGTGGACGATCGTCGTCGCGGGCCGCGATCCGGGGCACCCGAACTGGCTGTCGACTGCCGGCCACCCGCGCGGGCTGCTGTGGTTCCGCTGGTTCCATCCGGCCGGAACGCCCGACCGCCCGTCGACCGAGGTGGTCAAGCTCTGATGGGTAGCAACCGGCCCGCGCCGGTCGCCATCGACGACCTGGCGACGCCGCGGTTCCCCGACGAGGTCGCGCCGATACGCGAGGCAATGGCGGAGATGGGCGCCGCTCTCCTCCTCGAGCCCGACCCCCTCATGGCCGCCGCGGTCGAACAAGCGGGCGTCGACGACTTCGGCGACATGGGCTTCCGGGCGCGCCTGGAGGTCCTGTGCGAGGCGATCTCCAAGGACGTCACCCTCAGCGCTTCGGGCCGAGCGGCAATGTTCGTCCAGCTCACCGAGCTGCTGCGCAACCGATTGATGATCAACGACATCTTGCGTCGGCATCCCGAGATCGACGAGTTGGAGGTCAAGGCGCCGATCATCATCTGCGGCCTCCCGCGCACGGGGACGACCCACTTGCACAACCTTCTGTCGGCCGACCCGGCCTTGCGGTCACTCCCCTACTGGGAGAGCGTGCAGCCGGTGCTGCCTGAGGGCGCGGCCGACGAGCGCGTCGCCGCCACCCAAGCCGCACTCGACGTCGTCAACACCGCACTCCCCTACTTCAAGCGCATACACGAGATGACGCCCGACGAGGTGCACGAGGAGATCAACCTCCTCGCCATGGACGTCTCGTCGATGTTCTTCGAGACCATGGCGCCGATGCCGACGTGGCGGGACTACTACCGCAGCACCGACCAGACCGCGGCGTACGAGTACCTCAAGCGGGTGCTGAAGGTGCTCCAGTTCCTGCGGGGCGGCGACCGGTGGGTGCTGAAGTCGCCCCAGCACCTCGAGCAATTCGGGCCCCTGTCGACCGTGTTCCCCGACGCCACGTTCGTCGTGACCCACCGCGATCCCGTGTCGGTCACCAAGTCGTTGACCACGATGATGACCTACCTGGCCCGGCTCAACCTGGAGCCGGTCGATCCCAAGGTCGTCGGCGGCTACTGGGCCGACCGCCTGGAGACGATGCTGCGGGCGTGCGTCCGGGACCGGGAACTGCTCCCGCCTGAGCGCTCGATCGACGTCCGCTTCAACGAGTTCATGGCCGACGACGTGGCGATGGTCGAACGGATCTACGCCGTCGCCGGCCAGCCGTTCACGCCGAAGGCGCGGATGGCGATGGACACCTTCATGGACACCCACCCCCGAGGCCGGCACGGCGGCGTGATCTACGACCTTGCAGAATTCGGGCTGGATGCCGACGAACGCCGGGCCGCCCTGCAGTTCTACGTCGACCGCTTCAACCTGGAGCTCGAGTAGTCAAGCGACCTTGCCGGCGGCGAGGACGCTGCGGCCGCCGCCTTGGCTCTTGGCCAGGTACAAGGCCTCGTCGGCCCGGTGCACGAGGGATTCAGCGTCTTCGATGCCATCCCAGCGGGCGACCCCGGTCGAGAACCGCACGCTCTCGCACACGAGCCCGAGCCGGCCGACGATCTCCATGGCCCGGTCGATCGTGCAGTCCGGCAGCAGCAGGGCAAACTCGTCGCCGCCGTAGCGCGCCAACACGTCCGAGGCCCGCACTTCCCGCGCCCACGCCGCAGCCGCTTCAGACAGCACCCGGTCGCCGGCCAGATGGCCGTCGCGGTCGTTGAGATCCTTGAAGCCGTCGACGTCGATGAGCGCGACGCACAAAGGCTTCGCGCTGCGCGCCGCCAGCGCCAGCTGGCGGGGCAGCGCCTCTTCCCACACCCGCCGGTTGCCGAGACCGGTCAGCGAGTCGCGGAGGGCGAGGCCGCGGATCTCGGCCGACAAGCAGCCGACCGCGATCCCCGTAGCGACAACGACGCTGGCGACGAACAGCCACTCGGACGCCGCAGTGCGCTCGTGGACGAGGGTCAGGAAGACGCCGTACGAGACGATGGCGTAGCCGATGTGGGCGGCGGCGACGG
>DASZJL010000225.1:0-7705 GCA_035948135.1 Acidimicrobiales bacterium
GGGGGGGGGGGGGGGGGGGGCTGGCCGCCCGGTGGTCGAGGATGCGCCGCACGTCTCGGGGGGTGAGGCGCTTTCCCCGCTTGTTGAGGAAGAGGGCATCGGCCGGCGAGGCGGCCGTCGCCAGCTTTGGCCTCCCGTACGTGACCCACGCCTGCACAGCGTCGACCGAGGGCTCGCTCATCGGCACCTGGCGCTGCTTGGACCCCTTTCCCCACACGACGAGCTGGCGCCGGGCCAGGTCGACGTCGGCGGGGCCGAGCCCGCAGAGCTCCCCCACACGCAGGCCGCTGCCGTAGAGGAGCTCGACCACGGCCTGGTCGCGGACGGCCGTCGTGTCGTCGTCGCCGGCCCGAGGTTCGAGGAGATGCTCGAGGTCGCCCCGGCGCACCACCGTCGGCAGGCGGCCCTCACCCTTGGGCGCCGACAGCCCGCGTGAGGGATCGGTGGCGATGAGCCCGGAGCGGTGGAGCCAGCCGAAGTAGCGGCGCAGCGCCGACGCCCGACGAGCCGCCGTCCGTCGGCTGAGCCCGGTCGTGCCGACATAGGCGAGATAGCGCCGGAGCAGGATGCGGTCGACGTCGCCGGGACCACCGATGTCGCCCCGCTCGGCCCACGCGTAGAAGGCGTCGAGGTCTCGACGGTAGGCCGCAACCGTGTTGGCGGAGGCCGACGTCAGCGAACGAAGGAAGTCGTCCTGCTGCCAGGACATACCGCAACGCTAACGGCTGGCCCGCCGTCAGTGGGTGGAGGAGTCGCGCTCCCACCACCCCGCCTGGCCGACGATCCAGCCGCCCACCTCGAGGTGCGCCAGGGCAACGCTGGCCTGGCCCGGGCTGAGGCCGGTCCGAACGACGAGCTGATCGAGGCTCGACGGCTGCCAGCCCATGGCCTCGAGGAGGGCGGCCTGATGGGGATCGTCGGGGGGTGGCTGCGCGGTAGCGCTGCTGCCGCGCTTGCGTTTGGGCCCGCGGCCGCGCAGGTCGAGGGCGACGAGCACGTCGTCGACGTCGCGCGCCGGCGGCGACCCGCTGACGAGCAGTTCGTTGGTGTAGGCGGACGCCGGACTGCGCACCGGCCCCGGGACGGCCATCACGGTGACGCCCCGTTGGTCGGCAGCCTGGACGGTGTGGAACGAGCCGCCCTTGGTGCGGGACTCAACAACCACCACCACGTCGGCAAGAGCGGCCAGGATGCGGTTGCGGGCCGGGAAGCGCCAGGGCTCGGGGCGAGCGCCGAGCGGCGCCTCCGACAGCACGACTCCCGCCTCGGCGACCTGCGTCCAGAGGCGCCGGTGGGCCCGCGGGTACACGACGTCGAGCCCGCTGCCGACGACGGCAACCGGAGGGGCGGCGCCGTCGCCGGCAGCGAGAACACCGAGGTGGGCGGCGCCGTCGATGCCGAGGGCCAGCCCCGACACGACCCGGACGCCGATGCGCGCCAAGTCGCGGCCCAGGTCGAACGCCACGTCGCGCCCGTAGCGGGTGCAGCGGCGGCTCCCGATGATCGCTACGCGCGGCCCGTCGACGACGCCGACATCCCCGACGCTGAACAGGAGGGCGGGCGCCTCGTGGTCGTCGACGAGCGTCGGGGGGTACCCCGCCGAACCCCGAAGATGGACAGCCACGCCGCCCTCGACATACAGGGACCACCGCTCGGCCACGTCGACTCGGGGGTCGCCGGCCGCTTCCCACGCCTCGACGGGGCTCCAGCGGTCGAGAAGCTCACGCAGTCGCGCTGGCCCTACACCCGGCATACCGGCCAGGGCGGCCGCATAGGCCTCGGGCGGCAGGCCCGCGCTGCCGCTCACCATGGCTCGTCTCCCAGCCGAGGCTCGGCCCGGAGGCTGAGCGCCAGGCACACGTGCTCGTCGCCGACGACATCGCCGTCGCCGGCCAGGTCGGCCAACGTGCGGGCCACGCGTCGCACGCGGTGCAGACCGCGCGCGCTCAGCCCGTTGGTGCGCAGCTTGTGCTCGAGCAGGCTCTGGGCGGATGGCGTCACCGGGACCGAGTAGTCGAGGAGCCGAGCCGGGAGCTCGGCGTTACAGCGCACGCCGCGCTCTCGAGCGCGGCGGCGGGCCTCGGCCACCCGCGCCGCCACCGTGGCCGACGATTCGCCCCGCCCGCCCCGCAAGAGCTCGTCGACGTCGGGCTTCCCCACGACCACTCGGAGGTCGAACCGGTCGAGCAGAGGCCCGGAGAAGCGCCGGGCGTACCGCGCCCGAGCGTGAACCGTGCAGCGGCAGCCCGCTTCGTCACCCCGGCCGCATGGGCACGGGTTCGTGGCGCCCACGAGAAGGAACCGGGCCGGGAACGAAACGCTCGCCCGCGCCCTGCACACCCGCACAACACCGTCCTCGAGCGGCTGGCGGAGCGCGTCGAGCACGCTCACCGGGAACTCGCCCATCTCGTCGAGGAAGAGGACGCCGGCGTGGGACAACGAGATCTCGCCCGGGCGGATCCAGCCGGTGCCGCCGCCGATCAGGGCGACGAGTGACGCGCCGTGATGGGGCGCCCGGAACGGCGCGCACTTCACGAGCCCCTGTGGCAGCGGCAGCCCCGCGGCCGAGTAGATGCGCGTCGCGACCAGCGAGTCGTCGCGGTCGAGCGGGGGCAAGAGGCCCGGGAGGCGGCGGGCCAGCATCGTCTTGCCCGCGCCCGGCGGACCGCTCAGCAGCAAGTGGTGCCCGCCCGCGGCCGCCACCTCGACCGCGGCCCGCCCGACCTCCTGGCCCCGCACGTCGGCGAGGTCGGGAGCGGGCGGGCTCGCAGGGGCTTTGAACGGTGGGACGTCGGGCCACGAGGCCTCGCCCTTCAGGCACTCGAGCAGCGACTTGAGCGTGGCCGCACCCCGCACCTCGGGCCCACCCACCAACCCCGCCTCAGCGCCGCACTCCAGCGGCACGACGACCGTGCGAGTGGAGATGGCCTCCACCAACGGCACCGTGCCAGGCACCCGGCGGACGGAGCCGTCGAGACCGAGCTCGCCGATGAACGCCATCCCGGCGACGGACTCCGCGTCGAGCTCCTCGTTGGCAACGAGAAGGGCGATGGCGATGGGGAGGTCGAGCCCGGCGCCGGTCTTGCGGATACCCGACGGCGCCAGGTTGACCGTGATCCGCCGCATCGGCCAGGTCAGCCCGCTCGACAGGAGCGCCGCCCGCACGCGGTCGCGGGCCTCGCGACACGCAGTGTCGGGCAGCCCGACCACCGTGAAGCCCGGCAAGCCGTTCGACACCTGGCACTCGACGGCGACGGGACGACCCTCGACGCCGAGCAGGGTGGCGGACGGGACGATGGCGAGCACAGCACGGCTCCTCGAGTTGACGAGAACTGGAGGAGGGCCGTGGCGCCGGCCGCTCGAGCGACAGTGAGAACCCTACAGAGGGGGTACGACAGAATCGCTGCCCACCATTCTCGTGATGAGAATCGACGCTGAGCGTCGATTCTCATCCCCAGTACGGGGCTGTCAGCGCCCCTGGAACTTCGGCTCTCGTTTCTGGACGAAGGCGGCCATGGCCTCGGCGGTATCGGCTGAGTTGAAGTTCACGGTCTGGCAGGCGGCCTCGTTCTCCAGAGCTTGGGCCAACGAGGACTCGGCACCGACGTGGAGCTGGGACTTGATCATCGACAGCGCCAACGGCGGACCGGCCGCCAGGCGAAGGGCCCAGTCGTCGACGGCCTTGTCCAGCTCGGACGCGGGCACCACGCGGTTCACCAGGCCGAACGACAACGCGTCCGCGGCGGAGATGACGTCGGCGAAGTAGGCCAGCTCGAAGGCTTTGTGCAGCCCGACGCGCCGAGGCAGCAGCCAGGAGCCGCCGCAGTCGAGGGAAAGCCCTCGCCGGGCGAAGATCTCCGAGAACCGGGCGTCCTCCGACGCCACCACCAGGTCGCAGCCAAAGGCCAGGTTGGCGCTCATGCCGGCGGCCACACCCGGGACTTTGGCGATCGTCGGCTGGGGCACGGCGTGCAGGGCCAGTGCCAGATCGGCGATGCGGCGCATGTAGTAGAGACCGCTGCCGGTCAGCTCGCCGGCGGAGTCCGTGAGGTCGGCACCCGATGAAAAGTCACCGCCCGCACCGGTGAGCACGAGCACACGATCCTCACGAGACGTCGCCATCTCGCGGAACACCGAGGTGAGCTCGGCGGTCATGGTGCCGGTAACCGCGTTCTTCTTTTGCGGCCGGTTCATCGTCACCGTGACGACGCCGTCGTGCCGCGCGACTACGAGAGTCTCCATGGCGCGGACGATAATCACGGACGTGGGCTTCAACCCCTTCCGCCAGCAGCAGCGCCGCAGCAGCGACTACCTCCTCGTCGCCGCCGCCGCCGTCATTGTCGTGGTGCTGCTCGTGTGGGCGTTCCTCTAGAACACGCCCTGCACGATCTCGACCTGGCCGGCGAGCAACGAAGCTCGGAGATCAGGGCGCCTGGCGTACCGTCGAGGGGATGGGTTCGGGCGACGGGTTCGTGACCGCCGGGGACGGACAGCCTCGCTGGGGCCGCTTCGGGGCCGCCGGTGTGCTCGTGCGCCACGTCGACGGCGACGAGCACTGGTTCTTCCTCGCGCGGCGTTCGGAGTACACGCATCGAGGCGGCACCTGGGCCATCCCCGGCGGCGCCCTCGACGAAGGCGAGTCCCCGATCGAGGGAGCGCTACGCGAGTTCGCCGAGGAGATCGGCCGCGAGCTCCCGGAGCACACGGTCGTCCAGGTGCACGAAAGCGACCACGGCGGCTGGTCGTACTGGACCCTCGTCGTCGACGTCGCCGAGCGGTTCCCGGTCCCGGCCGAGTTTCACTGGGAGACGGCCGACGCCCGCTGGGTCCGTGTCGACGAGCTCACGCAACTCGAGCTCTTCGACGCCTTCGCAGCGACGCTGACCGAACTCGGTTTGACCGGCTGACGAGACACCAATGGCCCTCTAGAACGCGCCCTGCACGATCTCGACCTGGCCGGCGAGCACCGAGGCCACGTCGAAGCGGATCTCTGTGGCCCGCACGCCAGCGTGGTCGGCGAGCCAGCGGGCAGCTAGGTGCCGCAACCGCGTTTGCTTGGCGCGCGTGACGGCCTCGACGGGGGCGCCGAACGCCACCGACGAACGGGTCTTCACCTCGCAGAACACGAAGGCCCGACCCCGGCGCACGATGAGGTCCAGCTCGCCATCACGGCAGCGCCAGTTGCGGGCCACGACCTCGTAGCCGTTGGCGAGGTACCAGTCGGCCGCCGCCTGTTCGCCGCTCGCCCCCAGCGCCCGACGCGCCTGGGTCATCGCGTCACCTGCACTAGTCCTCGCGGCGGATCTCTTCGACGTTGACGTCCTTGAACGTGACGACGCGCACCGACGACACGAAGCGGGCCGGGCCCGGGCGGTACATGTCCCACACCCACGCGTCGTTGAGGTCGAGCTCGAAGTAGCTCCGGCCCCCGTCCTCCTTGACCTTCATGTCGACCGCGTTGGCCAGATAGAACCGACGCTCGGTCTCCACCACGTAGGAGAACATCTTGATGACGTCGTGGTACTCCTTGTACAGCTGGAGCTCGATCTCAGTTTCGTACCGCTCTAGGTCCTCAGCGCTCACGTAATTAACTCTACGACCGGCGTCAGAGGAAAGCGGCCCGGCCGGCCGGCCACACGCGCAGGATGGCCCGGCCCACGACCGTTCGTCGCCGGATGGTGCCGAACACGCGGCTGTCCGACGAGTTGGTGCGGTTGTCGCCCATGACCCACAGGCCGCCATTGGGCACGGTGACCGGGCCGAAATCCGACGTGGTCGTTCCTGGAGGCAGGTACGGCTCGACGAGCTCCCGGCCGTTGATGAACACATGGCCGTCCTTGCCCTGGACCGTCTCGCCCGGCAGGCCGATCACCCGCTTGATGTACTCCTCGGTGGACGGCTGCAGGACGCCGATCGACTCGAAGACGTCACGCACGACCCGGCCCACGCCGGTGCCCTTCGGCTTGGCAGTCACACCGGGCGCACGCGGCGGGGCGTCGAACACGATGATGTCGCCGCGGTTGGGATCGTGGAGGTCGTAGGAGATCTTCGACACCACGACGCGGTCGCCGATGTTCAACTGCGGGATCATCGACCCCGACGGGATGTAGAAGGCCTGGGCGACGAACGTCTTGACCAGGAAGGCGATGAGAATCGCAAGCCCGATGAGGAGCGGGATCTCCTTCGCCAGCTGGCCCCGCGAGGGCGCCTCCTGCTCCACGGCGAACGGCGGTAGCCCGGGGGGATCCTGAGCGGCGGCGAGCGCCGGCCGCCACCCGATCAACGAGCGGTACGCCGCTCCTTGATCTTGGCCGCCTTCCCGGACCGCTCCCGCAGGTAGTACAGCTTGGCCCGCCGCACGTCGCCGCGCGTGACCACCTCGATCTTGGCCACGATCGGGGAGTGCACTGGGAAGGTTCGCTCGACGCCGACGCCGAAGCTCACCTTCCGCGCCGTGAACGTCTCTCGGGCGCCTGACCCCTGCCTCCGGATCACCGCCCCCTGGAACACCTGGATGCGTTCCCGGTTGCCCTCCACCACCCGGACGTGGACCTTCACCGTGTCGCCGGGCGCGAAGTCGGGGACGTCGTCGCGGAGTGTCGTTCGATCGACTAGATCGGTGGGGTTCATGGCGCGCGGGCTCCTCGACCAGATGCGGGGTGTCTTCAGGATAGGCGACGTTGCGGCGGGCCGTCATTCGAGGCCGAACTCTTGCAGCAGAGCGCGCTCCTCGTCACTTACGCCGCCTCGGGCCGCGATCATGTCGGGGCGGCGGTCGACGGTACGGGCCAGGGACTGGGCCCGTCGCCAGCGCTCGATCAGCCCGTGGTCGCCCGACCGCAGGACCTCCGGCACCGCCCACCCCCGGAACTCGGCCGGCCGGGTGTAGTGCGGGTACTCCAGGAGCCCGTGCCGGAACGACTCGTCCTCGGCCGACTCCTCGTTGCCCATCACCCCCGGCACCAGCCTGGTGACGGCCTCGACCACGACGAAGGCCGCCGCCTCACCGCCCGCGAGCACGTAGTCGCCGATCGAGAGCTCGTCGTCGACCAGGTGCTCCCGCACCCGCTCGTCCACGCCCTCGTAGCGCCCGCACAGGAGCGAGAACCCGGCGCCCGCCGCGAGCTCGACCGCCATTGCCTGGTCGAAGCGACGACCGCCCGGCCCGAGCAGGAACAGCGGCCGGGGCGGCTCCACGGTCTCGACCGCTCGAAAGATGGGCTCGGCCGCGAGGACCATCCCGGGCCCACCGCCGAAGGGTGTGTCATCCACCGAGCGGTGCCGGTCGGTCGTGTGATCGCGCAGGTCCTGGACGCGGACGTCGACGACGCCACTCTCTCGGGCGCGGCCCAGCAAACTTCCTGACAGCACTGGCTCAAGCAGCTGCGGCAGACACGTGAAGAGGTCGACCCTCATCGGCTGCCGCCGCCAATCGTGCCGCCTTCGGCGGCGCTCAGTCCCGAGCGGCGCCGTCGAGCTTCGCTCGACGCCGTACCGCTCATTCGTGAGCTCGGATGAACTCGCTCTTGGCGTCGGCATAGGACTCGACGTCGTTGCCGAATTTCAGCGCCAGCTCTCGTTTCAGCGCCGCGTACTCGTCGCGGGCTGCCGGGTCCGACCGAAGTCGATCGCGGAACGCAGGGTGGCGCCGCTCCCACTCACTGCCTGCCTCGCACACATGGAGGTTGATCTGCCTGGGATCGCC
>DASZJL010000226.1:0-7059 GCA_035948135.1 Acidimicrobiales bacterium
TCGGGCATTGACGCACGAAAGTCGGGGAGTTGCGAACGGAGGATGTCCGCGGCCTGAGTTCAGCCCAGGAACTCGCGCAGGACCTCGGCCGACGAACGGCGGGCCTTCCAGTCGAGGTCCCGGCCCGCACGCCCGGGATCCAACGCCAGAGGACCATTGAGCAGGACGGCCCGGTCGGCGCCCATGTCCATCAGGTGCAGGCGGCGGGCGATCTCGGAGCCGTGCAACAGCACCGGGAACGGCAGGCGGACGACGCGGCCGCCGCTGACCTCGGCGACACCGTTCTCGTCGAGCCAGTCGTCGGTGGCGACGTTGTAGACGCCATTGACGTCGGAACGCTTCACCGCCGTTAGCAGCGCGGACGCGGCGTCGTCCTCGTGGATGAACTGCAGCGCCTGCCTGCGCCCGCGCGCTGCGGGTACCACTTGACGCAGGCCGGCCGACGCCTTCTTCACCAGCGGATCGGCGTGGGGCCCGAGCACCGCACAGATCCGCAGTGACGTCGTCGGCGCCGCGTCGGCACAGCGGCGTTCGGCGTCGAGCTTGTGCTCGGCATAGGGACACTCTCGATTGGGCCGCGGCACATCTGACTCCGACAGCGGCAGCGGGTTGTCCGGCCAGCCGCCGTAAACGGCGGCCGACGACGCCAGCACGATCCGCCTGGGCGCGGCGGCGATCACGTTCGCGGTGCCGCCCAGGTTGACGCCCGCGGCATCCGCCGACGTCCACAGCTGGAACCCGAGGTGCACGACCACGTCGCATCCGGCCAGCGCCCGACGCACACCGGGATCGCGGAGGTCGGCCGCCGTGTGCGTGAGCTTCGGGTGCGACGGCAACTGGCGCCGGGCCACGGAGCGCACCTCCGCGACGTCGGGATCGTCCAGAAGAAGAGGCAAGAGCACCGAGCCGAGGTGGCCCGTCGCCCCCGTCAGCCCAACGAGGATCGGGCGACCTCGAAGATGTGGAGCGCGTCGTCGATGTGGCGCTCGGTGTGGGTGGCCATCACCGACGTGCGCAGCAAGGCCCGCTTTGGCGACACCGCGGGCGACACGGCGCAGTTCACGTAGACGCCGTGGTCGAGCAGCGTCCGCCAGAACATGACGGCCTGCATGTCGTCGCCGATGTGGACCGGCACGATCGGTGATCCGGGTTCGCCGCCGGCAACGAAGCCGAGGTCGCGCAACCCGTCACGCAACTGGGCGGCACGCGCGTGCACGGCCTCGCGCCGCCAGTC
Source organism: Acidimicrobiales bacterium (assembly GCA_035948135.1). Classification (GTDB taxonomy): domain Bacteria; phylum Actinomycetota; class Acidimicrobiia; order Acidimicrobiales; family AC-14; genus CADDZP01. Next base: position 1,235 of record DASZJL010000226.1, read on the forward strand.
CTCTTCGATGGCGATGCGTACCGCCGCCAGCGCGGCCCCCACCGCGGCCGGCACACCCGACGCGGTGAAGAGGAACGGACGGCAGGCGATGCGGAACCAGTCGAGCACCGACCGGGGCCCGATGAGGAAGCCGCCGCACGACGCCAGCGACTTGGAGAACGTGCCCATGAGAAGGTCGGGCTGGATGCTCGTCTCTGCCGCCAGCCCCGCGCCCTTGGGCCCGAGGACGCCCAAGGCGTGAGCCTCGTCGACCAGGAGTCGGGCGCCGTTGTCGTCGCAGATCTCGGCGATCTGGCGCAGCGGCGCCATGTCGCCTTCCATCGAATAGACCGTGTCGACCGCGACCAGCGCGCCACCGTCGCCGTGCTGGCGCCACGTCCGCATCCGCTTCTGGAGGCTGTCGACGGAGTTGTGGCGGAAGAAGGCGGCGGTCCCTGACGCCATCTTGGCTCCGTCGGCCAGGCTGGCGTGGCAGGACGAGTCGAGGAAGACCTGGTCGTCGGGGCCGACCAGCGTGGAGAGCACGCCCAGATTCACCGCGTAGCCAGTGGTGAAGACGAGGCAGTCGTCGCCGCCGAGCCAGTCGAGCAGGGCCTCCTCGAGCTCGCGGTGCAGCGGCAACGTGCCGTTCATCAGGCGGCTGCCGGTGAGACCGCTGCCGTAGCGCTCGACCGCGTCGATGGCCGCCTTCTTGACCCGTTCGTCGCTGGTGAGGCCCAGGTAATTGTTGGACCCGAGCATGATCACGGGCCGGCCCTCGTGCACGACGGTGGGGCCCGACTCGCTGGACATCTCCTTGAAGTAGGGGACGACCCCGGCCGCGACCGCGTCGGTGTACTGATCCTTCCGAGGATTCGAGCACTTGGCGAAAATGTCCCCACCCACCGGCCGAAACGCTACCGGGTGAGCACCGCCTGGTCGATGACAGCGCCGTCGGTGCCGACCGCCGTGAGCGTGAGGCTACGGGCGGTGATCTCCACCCCCGTGAAGTGGTGCGTCTGTGCTTTGGCGTTCTCCTGGGGCGCCCCTGAGCACGGGATGAGCGGGTAAAGGTCCTGGCCACCCCCGCCCGTGACGACATAGGTCACACCGGCGGGCGAGGTGAACCGCTCGTAGTCGTGGTCGTGGCCGTTGAGCGCGAGCGCCACCTTGTGTCGCTCGAAGACCGGCACCCAGAGACGGTCGACCTCGGGCGTCGAACCGTGCAGTCCGCACGACCACGCGGGCTGGTGGAAGACCACGATTCGGAACGGGGGTCCGGGACCCGACAGGCGGTCGTCGAGCCACGAGGCCTGCGCGGCGTCGGGGTGGTTGGCGTCGACGAAGAGCAGCTGCGCGTTGGGCAACGTCTTCTCGTAGGGGATCGGCGGGAGGCCCAGGTGGGCCAGCTCTTCTGCCGTGTGCCCGGCGTCGTGGTTGCCGACGGTCGCCCACATCGGGCGGCCGGCGCGGAGGCTCCGATAGGGGGCGTCGAGCTCGGATGCGTAGAGCGACGGCTCGCCGGTGGGGTACACGTTGTCGCCGGTGGTCACCAGGGCGTCGACCCGGTGGCCGGCCGCCCACTTCGTCATCGCCGCCGCGACCGCGTACTGGGCGGCGCCCCCGCCGAAGTCCCCAAAAGCCACAAATCCCGAGACGACCGGCTCGCCCGCCGGCACGATCGACGGCGAGCCGGACGGCGAGGCGGCCGACGCCGAGGTGGGCGCCGCCGCCGCCGCCACCGTTGTCGGGCTCGTCTTCGCCGCCGAACCGCCGCCGCCGCAGGCCGCGAGCAGCGTGACCCCGGCAACGACGGTCAGGAACACTCGGTGCATCGCGCACCACCCTGCCGGAAAATGACCCGAAGGAGCTATCAAGACGGCCCCCTACGTAGTCGACATCGGATTTGGGACTCGCCACCGGCGATCACGGAGGGGGTAGGTACGGCGTGAAGAACGAGACTGGCGGCCCTTCCCGGCTGCGTGACCTCGGTGACCTGGTCGCGGTCGCAGGCTGCGCGCTGGTGGTGTTCGCCCTCGCCTTTCACTTCCGGATCCCCAGCCGCCTGGCCGAGCAGTCCGTCGGGCGCAACGGGGCCACCTCCGACGCCGTGGTCCTCTTCCTGGCGACGCTCGCCATCGGCCTCATCGTGTTCTCGTCGCGGCGGTGGCGCGACTCCGTGAGGGAGTCGGCCCAGGCCGCCGCCCACCGTGCGCTCTACGACCCCCTCAGCGGACTGCCCAACCGCATCCTTCTCCACGAGCGCCTGACCGAGGCGCTTTCCAAAGCGCGCGAGCACGAGGCGCGTGTCGCCGTCCTGTTCATCGACCTCGACCGCTTCAAGGCCGTCAACGACAACTTCGGCCACGCGGCCGGCGACCACCTCCTCACTGCCGTGGCCGAGCGCCTCCGGCTCGCCGTCCGCACCGAGGACCTCCTCGCCCGGCTCGGCGGTGACGAGTTCGTCGTCGTCTGTCAGGAGGTGACCTACACCGGCGAGGCCGAGACCGTCGCCGAGCGCCTGCTGATGGCCCTGGCCCATCCCTTCTTCATCAAGAACGCCGAGCTCGGCGTCAGCGCCAGCGTCGGCATCGCCTTCTCGGACAACACCTCGCGGGGCCGCAAGGAATCGGCCGACACGCTCTTGCACGACGCCGACGCCGCCATGTACCGGGCCAAGGCCCAGGGCCCGGGCAAGTACACGATCTTCGACCGCACGATGAAGGCCGACCGAGTCAGCCGCGACAAGGCCGAGGAGCGCCTGCGAGACGCCCTCACCGACGACGAGTTCGTCCTCCACTACCAGCCGATCATCGACGTGGCCGACGAGCGCATCGTCGGCGTCGAGGCTCTGATCCGTTGGGAAGATCCGGTCCGGGGCATCATCCCGCCGCTCGACTTCGTCCCCCAGCTGGAAGAGTCCGGCCTCATCGTCCAGGTGGGGGAGTGGGCGCTCGAAGAGGCCTGCCGTCAGGTCACGGCGTGGACGAAGGCGTTCCCCTCTGTCGGCCCCCTTCGCGTGTCGGTGAATGTCTCGCCCCGGCAGCTGGTGCAGTCGCACTTCGGCGACGTCGTCACCCGCGTGCTGCAGCGCACCGGGACCAACCCGTCGCAGCTGACCCTCGAGATCACCGAGGTCGCCCTGATGGGTGACGTGGTTGCCGCGTGGGCCGAGCTGCGCAAGGTCAAGGCGCTGGGTGTCAGCCTCGCCATCGACGACTTCGGCACCGGCTACTCGTCGGTCAGCTACGTCCGCAACTTCGCCCTCGACGCCCTGAAGATCGACCAGTCCTTCGTGCGGGCGATGTCGAGCTGCGTGGAGGACACCGCCATTGTCAAGGCCGTCATCCATATGGCCCACGCCCTGAGCCTCGACACCGTCGCCGAAGGCGTCGAGACGCCCGACCAGCTCCATGTGCTGAAAGAGTTGGGCTGCGACTACGCCCAGGGCTACCTCTTCTCTCGTCCCCAGCCGCCCGACGCCCTCGAGGCCGTCTTCGCCGAGACGGCGCGCCGTCGCACGAAGGCATCCCGCAAGGGCCGCCCGCTGGAATTCGCCGAGTAGCTTCTAGCCCGCGGCGGCGTGGCCGAGTGGTTTAGGCACGGGCCTGCAAAGCCTGTTACAGCGGTTCGATTCCGCTCGCCGCCTCCGTGGCCTCTGACCTGTAAACTTGCTGGTCAGAGGCCCTTTTTCATTCCTCCGCCCGGTGTCGGGGAGTGTCGCTCAGGGGGCCTGAATGACGCCGAAATCGCTCCCGTCCGCTCCCCAACTGCTCCCCAAGCGCTCCCAGGAGGTCGACCGTGGCATTCATCGAGAAGCGTCGGGGCCGCTACCGCGCCCGTTACCGCGACCCTCTGGACAGGCAGAAGTGCAAGACGTTCGACCGCAAGGCGGACGCGCAGCGCTTTCTCATGGAGATGGAGGTCGATAAGGCACGAGGCCATTGGATCGACCCCCGCGGCGCCGACCAGCCACTGACGGCGTGGACAATGGAGTACTTGGACCTGGCACGTCGGCTCTCGCCATTGACGCAGCAGACCTATCGCAGGGACCTCACGAGATTCGTCCTCCCGCGTTTCGGCGACGTCCGGATCGGACGCTTGCCACCAGACGAGATCGAGAACTGGCTCAACGACGAGATCGCGGCAGGAATCGCTCCGAGCTCGGTGCATCGCCATTACCGGACTCTCCGCCGGGTCTTGCAGGTGGCGGTCGAGAAGCAACGCCTGATCGCCAATCCCTGCGACCGGGTCGAGCCACCTCGCGTGCCCAAGCGCGAGATGGTCTTCCTGACGTGGGAGCAGGCGGTCGGTTTGGCCGACGCCCACTCTGAACGCTTTCGCGCCCTGATCTACCTCGCCGTCGATTCCGGCATGCGTTGGAGCGAGCTCGTCGGGCTGCGCCGCGCCCGTCTCGACGTTCGCCGGCAGAAGGTCCGGGTGACGGAGCAACTGATTCGCCTCGAGGACGGGCGCTGGCTTCGCAAAGAGCCGAAGACACCGAATTCATTGCGCTCGATCACGATCTCTCCAGTGACGGCGGAGCTGCTCTCGGGCCACCTCGAGTGTTACGCAGGCGCCGGTCCAGACGGGCTCGTGTTCCCGAACGGCGCTGGCAACCCCATCGCAGGGTCGAGCTTCTGGAACCAGCACTTCTCGCGTGCCTTGCAGCGCACTGAGCTCAAGTGTCGATTCCATGACCTGCGCCATACGAGCGTGGCTCTCGCGATAGCCGAGGGCGCGCATCCGAAGGCCATCCAGGCCCGCATGGGGCACTCCTCGATCAACGTGACCCTCGACCGCTACGGGCACCTTTTCCCGGAGCTGGACGAGGCGATCGCGACGGCATTCGGTGCACGCCTCAAGGCGGCGCGGGAGAACTCCGCCACGACGGTGGTCCATGGCGCGTTTGGCGGTTAGCCCTTGAGCCTGTCGGTACTGGCCTCGGCGTCCCGCTGATCGACGTCCGTGCGGTGCTGGTCGAGGAGCTCGATGATCTCCCGGCGAACGTAGAGGTACTTGCGGGTCCCCGGTAGACGACGGGCGGGGAGCCGCCCGTCGCGAGTCATGTTGAAGACGGTCCGCGCGCTGACGTGGAGCAGCTCAGCGACCTGCGGCAGCGTCAGGTAGTAGTCCTCAGCCACGTCCCGACCGTACATCTCGGTGCTGGCGATAGGTGTCATTCTCAAGCGTCTCTTGCCATTAATGATAGTCAAGTGTAGATTACTAGCAACTACTGATAAGTGATGACCGGGAGAGCCGGTGGCACACGAACCATCCATCGCAGCCGACGCCGTCCCGCAGTTCCTCACCGTCGAGGAGGCTGCAGCCGTCTTGCGGATCGGGCGCACCTCCGCCTATGAGCTCGCTCGCCGCTGGCTGGCCACGAGCGGTCGGGAGGGCCTTCCCGTCATACGACTGGGCCGGACCTTGCGGGTCCCCCAGGCAGCGATCGAGCGCCTCGCCCACCGGCTTGGCGTGTCGGACTCGACCGCGTAGGTCATTGCGCGGTTCAGACGGCGTCGTGTCGGTCGGCCACGACGCTGCTGCGATCAGGCGTGACCTGGGGCCGCTGGCGTGGATCGTCCTCGAGGAGCTCGTGCTCTGCGCCGACGAGGAGGACGGTGAGCTGCGCTCGGCACTTGGAGTCCGGGAGCTTGCAAGCGCGCTGCGCATTTCAAAAGACACCGCTGCGCGCGCCCTTCGCCGTCTCGTCGAGGCTCGCCTGGTCCGTCGGATCACGAGCCGCAGCGCCGCCGGTCGATTCGCTTCCTGTCACTACGTCCTTCGCCTTCCGCGGGGGCTCAGCCGCCATGGCGGGGGAGTGCCGGCCACCAAGCCTCCGC
>DASZJL010000227.1:0-32429 GCA_035948135.1 Acidimicrobiales bacterium
ACGGTCTTCAGTTCGGAGACCAAGCGCTCAATGCCCGATGGCATGTCGGCGGAGCCTCCGAACTCGGCGAACGTCGGTGGCGAGAAGAGGTCCTGCAGCTTGTCGAGCTTCAACGTCGCCTCGTACCGCGACGTGCGGCGCGTCACGGTCGCGGAGTGTACGGCGATGGATGGGTGGCGCGGAGCGTGCGACATAGCTCCTCTCAGCGAACGAGGGTAAGCAGTTGCCAGACGACCACACCGCCACCGAGCGCCCGCCGCCAGGGATTTACACCCCGCACGATCTCGTCGATTGCCCACACCAGGAGGGCAACGGTGCCGATGACCGTTAGAACACTGCGCACCGCGCCGGTCGGGTCCAGCACGGCCCGCAAGACCGACGCCACGAAGAAGACGAGCAACGGGACGTTCGGGGCCTGGATGATCGCGAGCTTCCCGGTCTGTCTGTCCCGGAACAGCCAGTCGATCACTGCCAGCGAGCATCGCGCGACTCACGCTCCTTCCAGCTCGGCCAGCATGGCCGCCAGCCGGGACTCGCAGCGCCCGTACTTCTTGCGATAGCCGCCGTGGCGGTAGCTCTCGGGGAAGAGCTCGCCGACGCCGCAGCCCGAGACCGCAAACTTCACCTCGGCGTCGTAGAGCTCGTCCACGAGGGCGCAGAACAGAAGCGCGCTGCCCTGGTCGGCGATCGGATGCAGACCCCGCACGACGACCGCATCGAGACCGTCGAGCAACGCGCCGAAGCGGACGGGGTGGACACGGCGCAGGTGGACGAGAAGCGCGTCGAAGTCGTCGACAGCCATCGGCCCGGGCATTTCCGCCACCAGCCGTTCGAGTGTCGCGTCGTCGAGCGCGTCGGCCACGACCCGCGCCCTGCGGCGGTAGTCGGGACCGTCGATGCTCACGACCTCGAAGTGGGCGGCGATGGCCGCGATCTCGCGCCGGAAGTCATCGGCGCTGAAACGACCTTCGCCCAATCGGTCCGGCAGCGCGTTCGACGTCGTCACGATCCGGACCGCAGGAATGATCGAACGCAGGAAGGTCACGGTCATCAACGTGTTGGCCACGTCGTCGAGCTCGAACTCGTCGATGCACAACAGCCGCTGGCCACGCAACGCGCCGACCGCGGCGTCCATTCCAACGAACCCGATCAGCGCGGTGAGCTCTGCGAAGGTGAGATAGGCCTTCGGCGGCGGGGCTGCGTGCCACAAGGCAGCGAGCAGATGCGTCTTTCCCACTCCGTAGCCACCGTCCAAATAGCGAGCCGGCGCTCCCTCCTGTGCCACGTCGCTCCGTCGCCACGTGAACCGCCGACCTGTGGGTCGATCACGCTCGATGAGATCCGCCGCGAACCGCTCCATGGCTGCAAGCGCAGCAGCCTGCGAGGGGTGCTCGGGACTCGGCACGTAGGTCTCGAAGCGCACCCCGCCGAAACGTCGAGGGGGGACGAGTCGGGTGACGAGCTCGTCCACATCGAGGTCCGGCACACGATCGACGAGGCGGACCGCCCTCTGCCCTACTCCCACGCGTTGGTGTCCGCCGGCGTCCGACGGGAGCTGCACATGCGGCGGACGCTATTGGCCCTTGTCGGCGCGCCGCCTTCTGGGCTAGGGGCCTGAGGCACCGGTGCTGCTACCGTCGCCGCGCTGCGTGCTGCGCTATCCGGAGGTCTGATGCCGAGCCAAGTCCCCCTCGTCGAGTACCTCTCGCTGGGCGACGACCCGCACCTGGTCGCCAACGAGTGCACCGACTGCGGAGCCCGCTTCTTCGACAGACGCAATGCCTGCGCCTCCTGCTTCGGGACGTCGTTCCGTAAGGCGCGCGTCGAGACCACGGGCGAGCTGCGGGCCTACACGATCGTGTCCTTCGCGGCGCCCGGCATCCCCACACCCTTTGTCGCCGGCGTCATCGACTGCGGCGGCACAAGCGTGCGAGCGAACGTCATCAAATGTCCCCCTGATCCGGAACACGTCAAGGTCGGCATGAAGGTCCGGCTGGCCACGCTCCCGATCGGAACCGACGACAACGGCACCGAGGCCATCGGCTTCGGGTTCGAACCCATCAGCTGAGGAGGATCGTCATGGCCAACGACGACGTCTGGATTCTCGGGATCAAGATGACGAAGTTCGGCAAGCACCCCGAGGTCGACACTGTCGACCTTGCGGCTGAGGCGGCCACGGGTGCCCTGAAGGACGGCGGGGTGACGATGCGCGACATGGGCGTGCTCGCGGCGGGGAACCTCATGGCCGCGGCGGCCGGCATCGGTCAGCAGCTCCAGAAGCAGATCGGCCAGACCGGCATCCCCGTCTACAACGTGGCCAACGCGTGCGCGACCGGTGCCACCGCGTTGCGCACCGCGATCATGGCCGTGAAAGCGGGCGAGGCCGACATGGGCCTGGCCGTCGGCGTCGAGAAGCTGGCCGGCGCCGGACTCCTCTCCGGTGGTACCCGGAAGGAGGAGGGCAACACCTGGACGCCCCACGGCCGCTACGGCGCAGTAGCGCCCGTCGACGGCCGCATCGGCACCGAGACGATGCCGGGGGTCTTCGCCCAGGTCGGCATGGAGTACCTGCACGACCATCCCTACGAGGGCGAACCGTTCAAGCTCTTCGCCCGGATCTCCGAGAAGAACCACTCGCACTCGACGCTGAACCCGCTCGCCGCGTATCAGAAGAAGTTCACGCTCGACGAGATCATGAACGACGTCATGATCGCGTTCCCGAACACGCGGCCCATGTGCTCGGCCAACTGCGATGGCGCGGCCGCAGCCGTGGTCGTCAGCGGCGAGCGCCTGAAGTCACTGTCGAAGGAGCAGCAGCAGCGGGCCGTCAAAGTGCGCGCGTCGGTCCTCACCAGCGACCCGTGGCAGGAGGCCTGCCAGATCCTGCCCGACGTCAACACGCTCACACGCATGGCCGCCGAGCAGGCGTACGAGCAAGCGGGGGTGGGCCCCGAAGACCTCGATCTCGTCGAGCTGCACGACTGCTTCGCCACCGCCGAGCTCGTCCACTACGACAACCTCGGTCTGTGCAAGCCGGGTGACGCCGTCTCGCTGTTCGAGTCCGGCGCCACGTGGCGCGACGGCAAGACGCCCGTCAACGTTTCGGGCGGTCTCGAGTCCAAGGGCCACCCCATCGCCGCGACCGGCATCGCCAACGTGTGGGAGATCGCCACCCATTTGCGGGGCGAAGCCGGCGATCGCCAGATCGAGGGCGCCAAGATGGGCCTCGCCCACGTCATCGGGCTCGGCTCCGCCTGCGGCGTGCACATCCTGGAGAAGCCCGCCGCGTAAGCCAGGTCGTCGTCAGCGGGTCCGGCACGCCAGGAGCACCGTGCGCTCGAGGCCGGCCTCGCGGTGCTTGTGCGCGTCCTGGTACGACGAGCTCGACGTCATCTCGATGAAGTCCTTCTTGCTCGGGTACTCCACGAGGGCGACCGCGTCCCAGTCCCCTTCCGTGTCCTCGCCGATCAAGAGGTGCTCGGCTCGACCCATCCAGATCACTCGTCCGCCGCGCTCCTCGACCATGCGCACGGCCGAGTCGCCGTAGCGGCCGTACTCGTCACTCCCGCCGCCGGCCTTGAACTTCAGCAGGTTCAACATCACGACGGGTCCGTCGTCGGGTAGTCCGAGGAACCCGTGGAGTTGCTCATGGGTGGGCACGATGCTCATGGCAACATCCTCCAGGACTTCACGAGGTCAGCGGACAGTACCGAACCAGCGCTTGCGGCGGGCGTCGCCGAACTGGCGCTTCTCCTCGCTGATCTCACGTGTCGGCGCGTGGAACTCGGCGGTGGGCTGCGGGCCGCGGAGAAAGTTGACGTCCACACGGGCCACGGTCTCGTCGCCCATCTCGATGTAGCAGACGGCATCGCCGGCGTACGGCTCGGGCGTCTGCCCGCCGCCGCGCAGGCGGGCGACGAGGACGTCGGCGACGGTGCCCGCCTCGCCCTCGGCGATGACGCCGGCGCGGGGCACGGGGGCGCTGGTGACGTCGCCGACCGCGAACACCCCCGGGAAGCGGGTCTCGAAGGTGGCCGGGTCGACCGGCACCCAGCCATCGACGGTGAGCCCCGACTCCTCGACGACCGGCGGCGCCCGGTGGATGGGGACGGCAAGGAAGAGGTCGTAGGAGACCGTGCGCCCGTCGGCAACGTGGGCGACCTTGGCCTCGGGGTCGAGACTGGTGACGACCGACTGGGGCCAGAAGTCGATCCCCCGCGCTTCCAAGGCCGACACGATCTGCGCCGACGTCTCGCGGGAGACCGGGATCGGCATCGGCAGCGGCGTCAACAGGCGGATCGTCGAGGCGTCACGCACGCCGCGAGCACGCAGATGGGCGTCGAGCATCAGCGCCGCCTCGTTGGGGGCGGGCGGGCACTTGAAGAAGCCGCCGAGCACGCTGATCACCACGTCGCCGCCGGCGAAGGACTCGAGCACCGAACGCACCCGCTCGGCACCCTCGGGCGAGTAGAACTCGTAGCCACCGTCGACGAGGCCCGGCGTGGCAGCTGGGTCGAGGTCGGCGCCCAGCGCCACAACGAGGATGTCCGCCGAGTAGGTACCGCCGCTCGTGACGACCGTGCGCGTCACGGGATCGATCGACAGCACGCGCTCGTGCCGGAAGTCGACGCTGGGCTTGGCGAGATCGCGGTAGTAGAGGCGGACGCTCTCGGGCGTCGCCCGGCCGAACATGACGTCGAGCTTCGAGAAGCCGAAGGCGAACCACTCGCTCTGGTCGACGAGGGTGACGTGGACCTGCTCGGCCACCTCCTCGGACAGCCGGGTGGCGAGCTCCAGACCGCCGAAGCCCGCCCCCAGGATGACGATCTCGGTGGGCACCGGCACCACCGTACGGCCCGGCAACCCGGGCCGCACCGGGTGTTCGCGAGACTCCGGGGGTGATCGAGGGGGCCGCGGCGGGCGGCGGGGATCCTCACGCCGCCGAGCAGCGCTACATCGACGGGCTCTACCGGCGGCTGACCCAGCTGCGCGCCCAGACGTCGGCCCGCTTGGCCGAGGTGCGCCTGCAGCACACCACCCACCAGCAGAACCTGCTCGAGCGCGACGCCGAGATCCACCTCCTCGAGGGCGCTCTGGCCCGCTACGACGTCGGCGGCGGAGCCCTCTGCTTCGGCCGTATCGACCTCGAGGACCGAGCCCGCTACTACATCGGCCGCCTCGGCCTCTCCGACGAGTCCCTCGAGCCCCTGCTGGTCGACTGGCGGGCCCCGGCCGCCGAGCCCTTCTACCGGGCCACGCCCGGCCAGCCGCAGGGGGTCGTGCTTCGCCGCCACCTGCTGTGCGAAGGCTCGCGCCTGGTCGCCATCGACGACGAGGTCTTCGACGCCGCCGCGCTCGCCGACGACCAGCGCCAGTCCCTGCGCGGCGAAGCCGCCCTCATGGCGGCCCTGGGGCGGCGACGCACGGGCCGGATGGCCGACATCGTCGCCACCATCCAGGCCGAACAGGACGAGGTCATCCGCTCACCGCTCGAGGGCGTGCTCCTCGTGCAAGGCGGCCCGGGGACCGGCAAGACGGCCGTCGCCCTGCACCGCGCCGCCTACCTCCTGTACACCCACCGCGAACGGCTCTCGGCGCGTGGCGTCCTCATCGTCGGGCCGAGCGCCGTCTTCCTCCGCTACATCGAGCAGGTGCTGCCGGCCCTGGGTGAGACGGGCGCCGTGCTGGCGCGCGTGGGCGACCTCTACCCCGGCATCGCCGCCTACCGTCCCGAGACGCCGGCCGCCGTCGAGGTCAAGGGCCGGGCGGCGATGGTCGACGTGCTCAAGCGCGCCGTGCGCACCCGCCAGCGCGTCCTGCGCGAGGACGCCGTCGTGGGGTTCGGCGCCGTCCAGCTGCGCGTCACACCGCACATCTCTCAGGCGGCCCGCCGCCGAGCACGGGCGACCGGCCAGCCCCACAACAGGGCCAAGGCCGTGTTCGACAACGTCCTCCTCGATGACCTCGTCGACCAGATCGTCGCCAAGGACGAGCGGCTCGGCCGGTCCAACGGCCAGGGTCGGCGGCGCGAACTTCGTACGTCGCTGCGGCGTACGCGCGAGTTCCGTGCCCTCGCCTACCGGCTGTGGCCCGTGCTCACGCCGATGGAACTGCTCGGCGACCTCCTGGGCGAACGGGTGCTGATCCGGGCCGCCGGCCGGCGCGTGCTCTCCGAGGACGACGTGGCGGCGATCCACCGCCCGCCCGACGACAACGGCGACGGCGGCTGGTCGGCGGCCGACGTGCCCCTGCTCGACGAAGCGGCGGATCTCCTGGGCGAGGCGCAGCGGGCGGCGCGCCGCAGACGGCGGCGGCGCGACGAGGAGGACGACGGCCCCCACTACAGCCGCACCGTCGAGGAGATGGCACGCGCCGACCGTACGTGGACCTACGGACACGTGATCGTCGACGAGGCCCAGGAGGTGTCGCCGATGGCGTGGCGCATGCTCGTGCGGCGCTGCCCGCAGCGGTCGATGACGGTGGTCGGCGACTGGGCCCAGCGCAGCATCGACTGGGGCGCCCGCGGCTGGGAGGGCGCGCTGGGCGCGGCAGCCACCGAGCGCCTGCGCGTCGCCGAGCTCACCGTCAACTACCGCACGCCGGAGGAGGCAATGACCCTGGCCAGCCAGCTGCTGGCCGAGTTCGACCCGGGGCTCGATGCCCCCAGCGCGATCCGCAGCAGCGGATTCGCACCGTGGTCGCTGCGCACCGAGCCCGACGCCCTCGGCGACGTGGTCGCGGGCGTCGCCGCCGCCGAGGTGGCCGCGGTCGGCGACGGCCGCATCGCCATCGTGGCGGCCGAGGCCATGAAGGCGCGAATCGCCGAGGCCCTTCGCCGCAGCCTGGGGGAACGGGTGTCGGGCGACGCGGCCTCGGCGCTGGACCGCCCGGTCGCGGTGTTCGGGGTCGCCGACGTCAAGGGCCTGGAGTTCGACTCGGTGCTCGTGATGGAGCCGGCCGCGATCGTCGAGGCGTCACCGCGCGGCGCCAACGACCTCTACGTCGCCCTCACCCGCACGACCAACCGCCTCGGCATGCTGCACACGCGCCCACTCCCCGACGCCCTGACCGCAGCGCGCCAAGTCTCGTCGATCGCCGAGATCGGCTGACCTCAGTGATCAGTTATCGACGCGCTCGCCTCCGCGCCTCGGCGGCGACCGCGGCGCGCGTCTCTCCGAGCTTCCGACACAGGTCGGCGACGGCAGCCTCGGCGTGGGGACGGGAGACGCCGAGGCGTTGGCCGATCTCCTCGTCGCTGAGCTTGTCGCCGATCAGATGCGCGACCTCGAGCTCGTCGTCGGTGAGCCGGCCCCACGCCGACGCCGCATGGAGCGGGGGCCGGTGTCCGTCACCGTCACCGTCGCCGCTGGCGGCGGCTGCTGCAGGCGTGGCGCCGCCCTCGAAGTCGAGGTGGGGAAGGACTCGGTCGAGCAAGTGCGGCAACCACCAGTTGGCGGCGCCGAGCAACGTCATCGTCGCGGGGACGAGCACCATCCGGATGAGGGTGGCGTCGACAAGGACGGCGACGGCCAGCCCGAGGCCGAACATCTTCACCGTCGGATCATCGACGAGTAGGAAGCTGGCGAAGACGCTCACCATGATCACCGCGGCCGACGTGATGACGCGGGCCGTGTGGGCCAGGCCGTCGACGACGCTTTGGTGGCTGTCGCCGGTGGCCACCCAGTCCTCACGAATGCGCGAGAGCAGGAAGACCTCGTAGTCCATCGAGAGGCCGAAGAGGATGGCGAACATCATCATCGGCACGAAGCTGACGATGGGCACCGTCTGCTGCAGCCCGACGAGTCCCTTGGCCCATCCCCACTGGAAGACGGCGACGATCACGCCGTAGGCCGCGCAGATCGACAGGACGTTCATGACCGCGGCCTTGAGGGGCACGAGGACCGAGCGGAAGACGATCATCAGGAGGATGAAGCTGAGAGCGATCACGACGGCGATGAACAGCGCCAGCCGGCTGGCGATGCGGTCGGACAAGTCGATGAAGACCGCCGTCGAGCCGGTGACGAGCGCGGTGGCACCCGTGCGGCTCGTCGCTTTCGGCAGCACAGAGTTCCGAAGGCGTTGCACAAGCGCGTTGGTTGCCGCGTCCTGCGGCGACGACTTGGGTATCGCGTTCACGACGGCCGTCTTGCCCGAGGGGCTGAGGGTGGGCGGGCTGACCGTGGCAACGTCGGGGTCGCCGCTCACGGCGGGGACGAGACTCGACATCACCGTCTGATCGCCGGCGGCCGGCAACTCCACGACGAGCGTGAGCGGACCGTTGAACCCGGGACCGAACGCCTGGGCCAGCAGGTCGTAGGCCTTGCGTTGGGTCGACGACTTCGGCAGCGTCCCGGCGTCGGTCTCGCCCAGCCGCATCGAGAGAAGCGGGGCGGCGAGCGCCAGGAGCAGAGCCAGGCTCACGACCAGATACGGCCACGGCCGGCTACAGACCCGGTCGGCCCACCGGGCCCAGAACGTCGGACCCGCATCTCCGGCGCGCGCCTCGGCCTGGTCGCGCTTGGTCCACGGCAGTTCCCAACTGTTGATGTGCGGGCCCACGAGGCCCAGCAGGGCGGGCATGAGGGTGAGGGCGGCGGCGACCGCCACGGCGACGACCACGGCAGTGGCGAACCCGAGGCTGGCAACGAACGGCACGCCGGCGAGGGCCAGGCCGCAGATGGCGATGACGACGGTTGTCCCGGCGAACAACACCGACTGGCCGGCCGTCGCGCTGGTGCGGCCGATCGACGGCACGATGTCGAGCCCGGCGGCCAGATTCTCCCGGTGCCGGCTGATAATGAACAGGGCGTAGTCGATGCCGACCCCCAGACCGATCATCGTGCCGAGAATCGGGGTCACCGACGGGATGTTGACGAACGCGGCCAGGAGGCCGACGAGCGACAGGCCGACGGCCAGGCCGACGATCGCCGTCACGAGCGGGAGCCCGGCAGCCACGGCCGAGCCGAAGGCGATGAGCAACACGATCAACGCCGCGACAAGACCGATCTTGTCGGAGTTCCCGACCCCGGGCGCTTGGGCGAGCGACACGAGGTCGCCGCCGTACTCGACCTCCAGGCCGGCAGCGCGGGCCGGCGCCATGGCCGCAGTCAGCTGGTCGAACTCGCTGTTCTTGAGGTCGACGGCCGCGACGTCGAAGGCGACGGTGGCGAATCCGGTCGTGCCATCGCGCGAGATCGTGCTGCCGGGCGCCGGCGGGATCACGCCGACCACATGCGGCAGCTTCCGTACCGCGGCCAGTGACGTGGCGATGGCGCTCTGGTTCTGCGCCGACGTCAGGCTGCCGGTCGGGGCGTGGAAGACGATCTCGTTGTTCGTCGACCCGGCGGCCGACGGGAAGTCGGCCTGCAGGCGGTTGATGGCCGTCTGGGACTGGACCCCGGGGATCTTGTAGTTGTCGTTGTACTCACCGCCGGCGGCCTTCCCGGCGATCACCGCCGCGACCGCGATCAGGATCCACGCCGCGATCGCCCGCCACGGATGGCCGGCTGCTGCCCTCCCCAGTCGATCGAGACGCGAGGTCATCGACCGTCCATGCTGCCCTATGGGGTCAGCTGGCGAGAGGGACGGTCTCCCAGGCCTCGGGCTCGCACGCGTGGTCGGCGACGAAGCGGGCGGCGTCGTGCTCGTCCGCGAAGGCCACGTAGTCGTCGGAACCGAACAGGACGCCGGTGTCGCGGTGGCGCAGCGCCACCCGGCTGCGGCGCGCTCCGAGCACCGGAGAAGCGAGGTTGCGTACGGCGTCGAGCAGGAACGTCGTCATGAGCGTCGACCGTACCCGGCGCATGTGAACGAGCGGTGTCATTCCCGTTGCCAGCGGCCGTGACATTTCGCGGTGATTGTCGTCACAAGCCGGAACGAAACTGTGGTCCCGCGCCATCTCTGGGGTAGACAGAAATCTCCTTTCGAAAGGGAGGTCGTACCGATGTCCCTTCCCTCCGCCGAAGCCCGTTCAGCGACGACGCGGGTGACGCGAACCTTCGCCTTCATCGACCTCTGCGGTTTCACCGATTTCAGCGACAGCCACGGCGACGACGCCGCCGTCGGCGAGCTCGTCAAGCTGCGCGCCAGCGTGCGCGCCGCCGCGCCGTTGTTCGGCGTGCGCGTGGACAAGTGGCTGGGTGACGGCGTCATGCTCGTCGGCGTCGACGTCGAGCCGGTGGTGGCGGCCGTCGTCGCCATCTGCAACCAGATGACCGACGTCGGCGAGCTCCCGATGCGGGCCGGCATCGCCACCGGGCCCGTCATCATCCTCGAGGGCGACGACTACGTCGGCAAGGCCGTCAACACCGCGGCCCGCCTCTGTGACCGGGCCGACCCGGGGATGATCCTGGCCGGTACCGAGTCCCTGGTGCTTCCACAATGGGTGGAGGCGATTGGCTGCCAGCCGTTGCACGTGCGGGGCCTGCACGACCCCGTGCAGGTCGTGTCGGTGTCAGCGGCGGAGGGAGCCGGCCCCCACGCTTCGCTTGCGCCCGCCACCGCCATCATGTCCGTTGTCGACGGGCTCGTCCGCCCCCTGCGCGCCCTCAAGCGGGCCTAGGTCGGCCAGCTCTTCCAGCAGCTCCTCGTCGCCCTCGGGTACGTCGGCGATCGACTCGTAGTCGTAGGACAGGTGCATCGGCATGATCCGCCAGATGAGGATCGACGCCGCCACGCACACGCCGGCGGCCAGCAGGAACGCCGTGCTCTGACCGCTGACGAAGGCGTGCTTGGCCGTGCTCTCCAGGGCGGCCCCGGCGGAGCCGCCGACCTTCTGCGCCACGCCGATGGCACCACCCACCGACGCCTTTGCCGCTTGTTGGGCTGCCGTCGGCAGATGCGCGATCGAGCTCCCGATGGAAGACGTGTAGCGGGTGGCGAACACGCTGCCCATCACGGCCACACCGAGAGCGCCGCCCAGCTCGCGCGTCGTGTCGTTGACCGCCGAACCGACGCCCTGCTTGCCCATCGGCAACGACGACAGAATGGAAGCGGTCGACGACGGCATGGTGAGCGCCATGCCCAGCGCCAGGACGGCGAAGGCGACCACCAGCAGGCCGTAGCTGGAGTCGACCTGGAGGCGGGACGCGATCAGCAACCCCACGGCGGCGATGGCAAGGCCGGCGGCCACCGTCCGCTTGGTGCCCACCCGCTCGGCGACGCGGGCGCTCGACGGCGCCACGATCATCATCACGAAGGCGAACGGCAGCAGCCGCACGCCGGCGCCGAGCGGTGTCCACCCGCGCACGAACTGCAGGTACTGGGTGATGAGGAAGAACATGCCGAACATGGCGAAGAACACGAGGGTGATCGCCGTGGCCCCGCCCGTGAAGCGCTTCCGCTTGAAGAAGCGCAGGTCGAGCATGGGATGGGGGTTGCGCCATTCCCAGATGGCGAACTGGGCGAGCACGACGACGGCGAGGATGAACGACGCCACCGTGCGGGCGTCGGACCAGCCGCGGATGGGCGCTTCGATGATGCCGTAGAGGAGCGCCGCCAACCCGACGACCGTGAGCACGGCGCCCACGGGGTCGAGGGGGATGCGGTTGGGATCCCGCGAGGTCGGCACCAGGAACTTGCCGCCGATGAGGGCGACGGCTACGACAGGCAGGTTGATGAAGAAGACCGCGCCCCAGGAGAAGTGGGCGAGCAGGACCCCGCTGGTGATGGGGCCGATGGCGCCGCCCGCGCCGGCCACGCCCGCCCAGATGGCGATGGCCCGGGCCCGCTCGTGGACGGGGAAGGTGTTGGTGAGGATGGACAGGGTGGCGGGCATCACGAAGGCGCCGCCCAGGCCCATGATCCCCCGGCAGATGATCAGTTGGTTGGCGGAGCTGCTGATCCCGGCCAGGAACGATCCCAATCCGAAGATCCCCAGGCCGATGGTGAGGGCGCCCTTGCGCCCGAAGCGGTCGCCCAGCGCGCCGCCCGTCAGCAGCAGCCCGGCGAACACCAGGCTGTAGGCGTCGACGATCCACTGCAGCTGGGTGTCGGTCGCCCCGATGTCGCGGACCAGGGTGGGGATGGCCACGTTGAGGGCCGTGTTGCCGACGACCACCATCAACAGGCTCAGACAGAGGACCGAGAGCGTCCACCAGCGCCGGCTGTCGGGCGGCGCGGACGTCCGAGTCGCGGTGGCCGTCTCCATGTCGTTGGCCAACGTCGGGGTCCCGGCCGCCATTCCGCCTGTCTACACGTGCAACCCCCGTTCCCCAATTTGTCCGCAACTTTCTCCTCAAGTTCTCCACCGGATCTGCCGATAGGCCGGAACGAGGGGGAAATAGCGGGGGAAAGCAGAAGAACGGGAACGCAAGGGCTGGGGGACGGCCCTCGCCGGCGGCGCGGAGGCACACGTTGGACACGATGCGGCTCGTCTTCGAACATGCGTTGGACGTCGCGCTCGGTGAGTCCGAGCACAGCGAGGCAGTTGCCGAATTGACGGCCCTGGCCCGCCGCGACCGCAGCGCAATAGAGGCTGCCCGGGTGCGGGCCATGGGGCTGGTGATGACCCGCCCCGACGACGATGTGGGCCGCACCGCCCTCTCCCTGCTCGACGAGGTCCTCCGCCGCGGTGACGAACGCCACCGCTGGCAGAGCCACCGCCGCTTCGATCCCTGGGACGTCGTGGCCAACAGCCGCACCGCCTGACCACTCTCCGCTACAGATTCGCACCGCTCCTGCCGAAAGAGGAGGAGAAGGGCGCGATGTTCCATCTCCCCACTCTCCAGCCCTGCGAGGGTGTCCCCCTCTGGATCATGACGGAGGACGACCTCACCCAGGCCCTCGTACTTTGGTGGCCGTCGGGTACCGCGTGGGTCGTCCACGGCCAGTCGAGCGCGTCCGGTGAGTCGACGACGCCCGACAACCACCTCGACGCCGCGTAGCAGTCTTCGTATAGGCGCCGATCCTGGGGAAGACTGCTTCCCATGGCCGATGAGCACTGGGTCGCCACCGAACCGTCGCCGCGGCACGTCCGAGCGGTGTTCGCGGGCACCACCGTGGCGGACAGCAAGCGCGTACTCCTGCTTCGCGAGCGAGGTCACGTCGGCGTCTACTACTTCCCCATGGACGACGTCCGCATGGACCTCCTCGTCGCCACCGAGAAGCAGACGCACTGTCCGTACAAGGGGGACGCGTCGTACTGGTCGATCGAGGTCGACGGCCGCCGGGCCGAGAACGCGGTCTGGGCCTACCAGGACCCACTGCCCGATCGCGTCGACATCAAGGGCCACGTGGCGTTCTACTGGCACAAGCTCGATCAGTGGTTCGAGGAGGAGGAAGAGGTCTTCGTCCACCCCCGCGATCCGCACCACCGGGTGGACGCCCACCGGAGCTCGCGACACGTTCGTGTCGTCATCGGTGGCGAGACGGTCGCCGAAAGCACGCGGCCGGTGCTGGTGTTCGAGACGGATCTGCCGGTTCGCTATTACCTGCCCAAGACCGACGTCCGCCTCGACCTGCTGACGCCGACCGACACCATCACCGGTTGCCCGTACAAGGGGCAGGCGCGCTACTGGTCAGCGGGCGCCGTCAAAGACGCGGCCTGGAGCTACACCTATCCCCTGCCGGCGGTTGCATCGATCGCGGCCCACGTCTGCTTCTTCCAGGAGCGCGTCGACGAGATCTGGGTCGACGGCGAGCAGGTGGAGCGCCCGCAGACCGCCTGGTCCACCAAGCGCTAGCGGCCCTGCGGTGGGCCGATGATCTCGACGAGGACGCCGTCGGGGTCGCGCACCGTCACCATCGGCACGGGGCCGTCGGGCGAGTCGACCTCGATGCGCCGCAGCTCGACGGCGGCGTCGCCCAGCTTGGACAGGGTGTCGTCCACGTCGCCGACGAACAGCGACAACAGCTCGAACCCGGGAGGCACGTCGGCGCCGAGGAACTGCACGAACTCGACGATGCCCGACCCGGCCCGGCTGGGGTCGCCGACCATGACCGACCGCACCTTGGTGGCGTCGATGCCGAACAGCGTCTTCCAGTCTCCCTCGAACGTCTCGTCCATCAGCAGCTGGAAGCCCAGGCCGTCGCGCCAGAAGCGCAGGCTGGCCTCGATGTCGGCGACGACGATCGCGGCGTGGTGGATGCGGTGGGCGTTGGCATCGTTCACTGTTCGAGCGCCTCCATGGGATCGATGGGGCTGTAGAGGGAGAGGCCGCCGTCGGCGACCAGCACCTGACCGGTCACCCACTCGAGGCTGAGCAGCGACACGATGGCGGCCGCGATGTCGATCGGGCGGCCAAGGCGACCCAGGGGCGCCCGGGCCGCGGCACGCTCCTGGTAGCCGGGGAGCTGGGCGGTGGACGAGAACATCGGTGTGTCGGTTGCACCGGGGGCCACGGCGTTGACGGTGATGCGGTTCGGGCCCAGCTCGCGGGCCGCGACGCGCACCAGCTGGGCGAGCGCTGCCTTCGAGGTCGAGTAGGCGGCCATCCCCCGTTCGGGGGTGAACGCCGAGATCGACGTCACGGCCACGACCGCGCCGCCGTCGGTCATGGCTTCCGCGCACTCGCGCAGTCCGATCAGGGCGGCCCGCACGTTGACCCGATGCACGCGGTCCCACTCCTCGACCGACATCGAGCGGATCGGGCTGAAGCTGCCGACGCCGGCGTTGAGCACCACCAACTTCAGCAGCCCGAGTTCCTCCTGCACGCGCTGCACGGCCTCGGCCATATCGGCTTCGTCGGCCGCGTCGGCCTCGATCGAGAGGTCGGCATCGGCCGACGCCCGCAGGTCGATGCTTGCCACTCTCGAACCCATGGCCCGCAGCAGCGACACGGTCGCGGCGCCGATGCCGCTCGCCCCACCCGTCACCAGCGCCACCCGCTCGTTGAGCTCCACCGGCCGGGAACCCTACGTGGAAACCGTTCTGGTGACGATTGACGGCCACTATCGCGGTCGATCGTCACCAGAACGGAGGGACTCAGGCGGTCGACGCCTCGTATTGCCAGCCGTCGGGGAGCATCCACAGGCGGTGGCGCGGGCCGGCCGCGTGGAGATCGCCGCTGTCGTAGGCGACGTCGTCGTGCCAGACGGCGACGGGCACGCCATCGGGAAAGTACATGTGGGTCACGAACCGCTGGGGCTCGCTCTGGCGGGCGAGCGCCACGGCCTCGTCGACGCTTTCGACGCCGGCCAGGCGCCACAGGGTGACCCACGTGGGTGGGGCGAGCTCGATCTCGCCCGCGTCTCGGCGAGCGATGGCGTCGGCGGGGCGCAGCCACTCGTGGCCGCGGATCTCGGCGTTGTCGACGGCGACCTCGATGGCGTCGGGCGCGGGAACGAGGAAGAACCAGGTGGAGAAGCGTTTGGGGGCCACGGGCGGCGGCAGCCAGTGCGAGAACGTCACCAGCTCATCGGCGTCGATGACGACGTCGGCCTCCTCCTTGGCTTCCCGCACCGCGGCCCGGCGGGCGGCCGTCAGCTCCTCGTCCTCGGCGTCGGGGTCGATGTCCTCGTTCTCCACCCGGCCGCCAGGGAACACCCACATCCCACCGAAGGCGCCCCGGGAGCTTCGCCGGAGCATCAGGACCTCGAGGCCCTCGGCCGCGTCCCGCGCCAGCACCACCGTGGCCGCGGGGATGGGCTCGATGCTCTCCTCGGTCACTCAGGCCGCGCTCTTCGAGAGGACCTGTAGACCGAGCGCTTCGAGCTGGGCCGCGAAGAGCTCGGGGTCGTCGAACATCCAGTCGTGGTCGATGCGGCCGTAGCCCGGCGGGCGCTTGGCCACCGTGAACGTGGCGTGCATGTCGCGCGCGAAATTCTGGCCGTCGGAGCGCAGCAGGATGCTGTCGCGCTCGGCCCAGAGCACGTGACAGGGGATGCCGGCGCGCACGATCCGACCGATGTCCTCAGTGCGGTCGCTCGTGAACCCCCACCACGCGGCCCGGATCAGCTGCACAGGATGGGTGATGAACGACTTGAAGAACGCCTCGGCCGCGGGAACGCTCGCCATGCCGAGCAGGCGCGGCGGGTTGCGCAGCGCCTCCTCCGCCAGCCGGAACTCGCGCCGGTCGGCCAACGTGTCGCTGAACACGCACTCCACGACCCGCTCGGGGCGGCGGCAGGCCAGGTCCAGCTCCAGGCCGCCACCGAAGGAGTGACCGAGCAGGCTCATGCGGTCGAGGCCCAGTTCGTCGACGGTGAGCTCCAGGCACTCGATGGCGTGGTCGAAGCTCCACCGCTCGGGCAGGGCGAAGATGGCGGGGATCACGACACGCGCCCGGTCGGCGAGCAGACGGGCCAGTGGCAGGTAGGTCTCGGGCTGCATGGCGTAGCCGTGGAGGAGCACGAGCGGCGGTCCGTCGCCGACGGTGACACAGCGCAGCGGCCGGGCGTTCGAGGAGGTCGGAGCCATGACCCATCATGGCAAAGCCACGAACTGCCTGATCACCCCGTCCTTCTCCGACTTTCGTGCGTCACTACCCGACTATTGGGCAATGACGCACGAAAGTCGGAGGGAATCGGTGTGACGCAGAGCGATCCCCGCCGATAGATGGGAAAGACGCAAGACCTCTCCCACCCCCCGGAGGACAGTCCGTGATCGACAAGCTCATGCGAGCCCGCATCGTCGTTGGCGCCGGCATCGCCCTGCTCATGGCGTCGGGCGTCGCCGTCGCCGCCACCAACATCGGCTCGCGCCCGGCCGCGTTCCAGGAAGAGACCTCGACCAGTTCAACCTCGGTCGACCCCGGCAGCACCACCAGCACGTCGGTCGACGACAGCACCACCTCGACCACGGCCACCACTGAGGCCACGACCAGCACGACGGTGGCGGCCGGCGGCGGGGCGACGACGACCACCGCGCCCGAGGCCGAGGGCGACAACCACGACAACCACGGCGCCTGCGTCTCCCAGGCCGCTCACGACACGCCCCCCGGCCCGGACCACGGCAAGACCGTCAGCAGCGTCGCGCAGTCCGACTGCGGCAAGGACCAGGCGCAGCCCGGCACGACGTCGACCACTGAGAACGAGAACGAGGCCCCCGAGCAGGAGAACGAGGCCACCGAGCAGCAGAACGAGCAGCACGGGTCGCAGAGCGGCGACCACGGCGGCTCGAGCGGCAGCGACCACGGCAATGGCAACGGCCACGGGGGCCCCGGCCAGGGCTGACCGCTCTCTCCCCGACTTTCGTGCGTCATTGCCCGACTATTGGGCATTGACGCACGAAAGTCGGTGGGGTTCAGACGTTCAGCAGGGCCGCCATCTCGAAGTGCATGGGGTCGGGCGTGTCCTTCCAGTCGCCACCCCAGCGGAAGCCCCACTTCTTGAAGATGGCGACCACGCCGGGATCCATGTCGCCGTGGGTGAGGCGTTGGTTGGTCGGCGTGTTGATGTCGAACGCCAGCCCCCACGCGTGCATTGAGAGGTGGTCGGTGTCCTCGATGAGCTTGGGGTAGTAACAGCCCTCGTACTGATCGGGATGGATCTTGTCGGCCAGGCCGCTGGCCTGGATCTCGGTCAACGCCTTGATCAGCTGCGGGAACATCGCCTTGTGGCACGTCATGCGACCGATGATCGGCACGGTCTGGGTGACGATGTTGTCGGACACCCACTTGGGATCGACGTTCACCGTCCCGTCGGGCATCAGCTGATACGTCAGGCTTCCGAGGCGGCGCCGGGCGTCACCGACGTCGAAGAACGACATGTGCTCGGCCGGCGGCCGCAGCAGGTCGACGCGGGCGGCCTTGTCGACCGTCTTGCGCACGTCCAACACCAACGGCGTCGGGTCGTCCTTGCCGCCGGAGAGCACGAGGCCGTTCGGCGGCGGCAGCCCGAGGCGGGCGGCCACGTCGTTGGAGACGATGACGTCGAGGTCGGGAAGACCGGTGTCGGCCATGGCGCCGACCTCCATCGGCGCACCGTTGACGGTGACCTTGTTGCCGAGCGCCAGGCCGAGACGCTTGGCCGCGTCGTAGGAGACCGCCAGGTACCCCTTGGCGACGTTGTCCCACACGCCGGTTACCTCGGCCGTCTTCTGTGGCGTGAACCTCCGAAAAACCGCGGGGTCGACGCCGGCCGCGGAAACCTGGCCGCTCCCGGTCGGCCCGGCAATGTTCAGCTTCCCCGTGCGCAGCATGACCGCGCCCCCCGGCGGGACGAGCCCGACGAGGTGTTGGGTCTGTGCGGTCTGCAAAGGCGCCGGCAGCCGAACCAGGACGTCCGGGACCAGGCGCTGGTCGAGGGGACCGAGCGTCGCAGCAACGGGCGAGTCCGCCGGCCCGGAGGAACTGCCCTGCTCGGCGCCGGCGTCGGCCCCCGCGGCGCGCATCAGTGGCAGACGCGTCGACTGCGACGAGCACGCCGTCGCCACGACCGCTACCGCGGCGAGAGCACCGAACGTGCGGTGCGCCTTCGTACGGGACATCAGAGACTCAGAACTGGTTGTAGTAGGGCTTCTCGGGGTGCCGCTTCTCCAAGAGGATGAACACGTTGCGCCACGGGTCTTCGAACCAGGTGGTGCGCAGGCCCACGATGTCGGCGATGCCCTGGGTCAGGAAGCGAACCCCTTTGCCTTCCAACTCCGCCCGCGTGGCTGCGAGGTCGTCGCACAGCAGCCCGACGTGGCTGTAGCCGTTGTCGGTGACAGCGGCGTCGGCCGGCTTCTCCCGCCCCGGTGCGTGGGGATACTGGATGACCTCGAGCACCCGGTCGCCGCTGACGCCGGCGTCGCCCACGCCCAAGATGGCGCCCTTCACCGCCACTGGCTTCGGGATCAACTCGCCCATGTCCTTCTCGATGTCGTCGTTCTCGAGGAGGACAGGAGGCCAGATCACGGTGAGCCCGAGCACCGACTCGTACCAGCGCACGGCCTCTTCCACGTCGGGGACGCAGACCGCGGTGTGGGCCAGGCTCGTCAGCATCAGGTCGTGGGCGTGACTGAAGCCGTGGTCGTCGGCGGGCTGAACGTGACCGTCGGCGTGGTCGGCGCTGCGGTCGGCGGCGCTTCGGTCGGCGGCGTCGTGACCGGACGGGTCACCGGTGTCGTATGCCGGGTCGTCAACGGCGGCGTCGTCGTGGTTGTCGCGAGTGTGGTCTGCACCGTCGTCGTTGTCTTCGTGTTGCTGCCGCGGTTGCTCGCCAGCAAAGCGATGACGACGGCGAGCACGGCCAACGCGAGGATCACCCCGATCAGCCAGGCCTCGGCCCTTCTCCTGCGCTTGGGCGGTTCGGCCAGGGCGACCGGCGCGGCCGCGGCCGCCGCGGTCATGGCCCGGGTGGCGTCGGCCTGGGCGGCCATGGGCGCGGTGGCGTCCTCGACGACGGCGGGCATGCCGCCCCGCTCGCACTCGAGGAGGTCGGCCCGCAGGTCGCCGGCCGTCTGGTAGCGGGCGGCGGGATCCCGCGCCAGCGCCTTGGAGAGAATGCCCTCGAAGGACGCCGGCACGTTCGGGTTGATCGAGCTGGGCCGGGCCGGACGGCTGTGCAGGGCGTTGCCGGCCACCTCGGCGGGCGTGTCGCCCATGAAGACCTTGTTGCCGGTGACCATCTCGTAGAGCACGGCGCCGAGCCCGTACACGTCGCTGCGGGCGTCGGCCGGCTGGCCGGTGAGCTGCTCGGGCGAGAGGTAGGCGGGCGTGCCAAGCACGACGCCGGGGAGGGTCTCGACCGTGGAATGCTCGGGCACCTTGGCGATACCGAAGTCGGTGACCTTGGCGTGGCCCGTCCGCGACAGGAGCACGTTCGACGGCTTCACGTCCCGATTGGTCACGTCGTGCTCGTGCGCGTACTGGAGGCCGGCGGCGATGTCGGCGCCGATGCTGCAGGCCCGCTCGACCGCGAGGGGGCCGTCGGCCCGGATCACCTGCGCGAGCGTCGGTCCGTCGACCCACTCCATCACCATGTAGGTGTCGCCCTGGTCGCTCCCGGTGTCGAAGACGGCGACGATGTTGGGGTGGGTGAGGCGGGCCGCGGTGCGGGCCTCGTCGCGGAAGCGGTCGACGTAGTCGCTGTCGGCGGATAGCTCGGGCCGCAGCACCTTCACCGCCACTTCCCTGCTCAGCCGCCGGTCCCAGCCGTGATACACGTCGGCCATGCCGCCCCGAGCGGCGTGCTGGCGCAGCTCGTAGCGGTCGTTGAGCACCCGGTCCATAAGCGCAAGAGCCTATGAGGACCTACGGTTGGCTCCATGAGTGAACAGGGCCCGCGCATCTCCTGGGAGAACTTCCGCACCTACGACGCCCCACTCGCCACCAAGCTCCGCATGGTCCTGGCCAACAACCTCAAGAAGGCGCGGACGCGCTCGAGCTGTTGCGGGAACCACGGCCAGCCCGGCTGTTGAAGGCGCGATGACGGGCCCCGTGAGGGCTCGAACAACCACCACCATCACGATCATTGACCGAGCCCCCTGACGACGCCGAGCTCGAACGCCTCGGGCTCTACGACCCGGCTGCGCCAGGCGCCGATGATTTGCGAACCGTGCTGGAGCGCGTCTTCGAGCTGGGGGCGACGGTTGAGGAGGTCTCCAGAGCCGCGCCCCTGCAACTCGGACCGCTCGCCCTTGATCTCGCCATGCGGCCGGCGGGTGAGACCTGCGATCTCGACGCGTTTGCCGAAACCAGCGGCCTCGACCCGTTACTCGTCCGACAGTTCTGGACCGCCCTCGGCCTCCCTAGGTCGGGAGCCGTACGGGTCACGCCGGACGCGGCCGAAGCCCTCAGACTGTTCGCGTTCATGGTGTCGGTCATGGACCCGGACACCGTGTTCGCCCTGGCCCGGGTGGCGGGGTCGTCGTCCGCTCGACTGGCCGAGGCGCTCAGCAACGCCTTCCGGGTCGAGGTCGAACTGCCGCACCGAGCAGCGGAGTCCACGACGTATGCCAGCGTTGTCGATGAAAGCGTCACGGCGGTGCGCGATCTGCTCCCGCTGTTCCTTGATGCGGTCGCTGCGGTCTTCCGCCGTCATCTGGTGCTCGTGTCGTACGCCCTGTGGTCGACCGACGAGGAGCAAACGGCCGTCACGATCGACCGCACCGTCGGGTTCGCCGATCTCGTGAGCTCGACGGCCGCGGTGCGTGGCGGTTCTGTCCGTGCTTTGGCCAGGATGGTTCGGGAGTTCGAAGAGCTCGTGTGGGACGTGGTGGCGAGCGCCGGTGGGCGGGTCGTCAAGCTCATCGGCGACGAGGCCATGTTCGTCATCGAGGATCCGAGCCGCGCGTGCGACATGGCGCTCCGGCTGGTCGACGCGTCGCCGCAGCCAGTACGCGTCGGGCTGGCACACGGCACGGTCGTGGCGCTCTACGGCGACTACTACGGCGAGACCGTGAACCTGGCGGCGCGTTTGGTCAACGCCGCCGAGCCGTCGACGGTCACCGCCTCGGCGTCGGTGCGCGACAGCGCAGAGAGTGCCTTCATGTTCGAACCTCTGCCTGAACAAGAGCTGAAGGGCTTCGGAGCACCAGTCGTCTTCTACCGAGCCGGCCGCCACGGATAACGGCGTTCGGCACGCGATGGTGGAGATGCCATGCCCAGGCGTGCGTCCTCCAGGCGTCTCACCCTCATCGCCGTCGCGCTCGTCGTCCTGCTGGTGGGCGCCGGACTGCTCATCTGGGACGCGACGCGAGGGCCGAACGGTCCTCCCAAGGCGGCCGGCAAGCCGTGCCGCGTCCGCAACTACGGCCTCGATCTCGAACAGGCGCGCAACGCCACCACGATCGCCGCCGTCGGCAAGCGCCTCGGCCTGCCCGACCATGCGGTGAGCATCGCTCTGGCGACGGCGTACCTGGAGTCCGGGCTGCACAACCTCGCCCGCGGCGACCGCGACTCGCTCGGCCTGTTCCAGCAACGACCCTCGCAGGGCTGGGGGACGCCGGCGCAGATCATGACGCCCCACTACGCGGCCGCCGCCTTCTACCGGCGGCTGGCTCGAGTCCCTGGGTGGGAGGTCATCCCCGTCACCCAGGCGGCCCAGAAGGTGCAGCGCAGCGCCCTTCCCAACGGCTACGCGCAGTTCGAGCCGGCCGCCCGCGCCATCGCCGAAGCGCTCACCGGAGAAGTGCCCGCCGGCTTCACGTGCCGGGTGTCGTTCCGGGCGGGCGCGCCCGCGCTCGGCCTGCAGGAGGCGATGACGACCGAGCTCGGCGTGAGCTCACTGTCGGCTCCCCTCGCGGCCCCCAAGGGCTGGACGGTGAGCTCGTGGCTGGTCGGGCACGCCGCCGACTTCAAGATCGCGGCCGTCTCCTTCGGCGGTCAGCACTGGGCCGCGTCGACGGGAGTGTGGACGCCCGACTCCGGCGCGGCCGGTGCCGGCGCGGCCGACCAAGTGGCGATCGCGGTGTCGGCGACGGGTGTGCGCGCCGCGAGCTAGTTGAACTCGTCGACGTGGCGCACACGGCCCTCTGAGCGCGTGAACAGCACGTCGTTGTAGCCCTGGCCCGCTCCGACCATGTCGAAGGTCAGCGGGTTGACGTAGGTGACGTAGATGGCGCGCCGGCCCGCCGCTTCGCGGTCGCCGGGCGGCGGGGCCGCGTGCAGCGTGTGGCCCCAGTGGGCAGTCACGTCGCCGGGCTCGGTGACGATGGCGGTCGTCGGCAGTCCCTGCACCTGGTCGTCGGACGGCAGCTGTGACGTGCCCAGATGGGAGCCGGCGATCATGTGGAGCTGGCCGGCCGCGGCCGTGGCGGCGTCGAGCTGGATGCCGACGTTGAGCAGCGGACACTTCACCGGGTGCCCGCCCATGCCGCAGTCCCGGTGCCACGGGAGGTCGGCCAGACCGGTCTCGGCGCCGGGAACCTTGATGACGACGTTGTGGCCGTCAAGGCGGTCGGCGGCGTCGCGCAGCTCAGGGCCGCCCAGAGCGCCGATGCGCTTCAGCCGGGCGTCCTCGCTGAGCCCGGCGATGACGGTCGACTGCTCGTTGAGGTAGTTGACGCGGTTGCAGGCCTCTTCGCCGTCCACTGTCGTCCACCACGAGTGTCGGTCGTCGGGCCGCGCCCGGGCGACGGCGGCCTCGACCTCGGCGCGCATGGCGGCGACCTCGTCGGGGTTGAACACGCCGCGCAGGTGGATGAAGCCGGCCCGGCGGAGGAAGTCGACGATGACGTCGTCGGGGTCGTCGAGCGTGAACGTCATGCTGAGGTCCAGCGGCTGGCCGGCGGCGTCGACGACCGGCGCGGGATCGTTGAAGTCGTACACGGGCTGGCCGTCGAACGCCGACCGCAGGGCGGGCTCCCAGCGCGAGAGCTGACCGAAGCTGCCGACGGGCAGGGTGATGCGCTCGGCGTAGAGCAGGGCGAAGCACGTCTTCAGCTCCCAGACGAAGTCGCACCAGTCGGGCTCGCTCATCTCGACGACTGTCTGGGCATCGGCCTGACCCGGGGTCACGTCGATGCCGTCGGCGGTGGCCGTGTAGGTGTAGGCGCGGCCGTCCTCGAGGCGGAAGGCGATCGGCCGGCAGCGGGCCAGATGGGGCGCCGCCAGCTTGCCGTTGCCGGTGGCCAGCCGCTCCGGGAGCTCGTGGAGGTGGAACTCGTCGAAGTCGATGGGGCCGAACCGGGCGCTCACTGCGGGCAACGGTAGCCCCGCTGTGCAAGAGGGATCCTGTGGGCGGGGGACGAATCCTCACGTATGGGTCGACGCCTGGGCTTGGTCGCGGCCGCCCTGCTTCTGGCGGCGGCCGCCGTGTCCCCGAGCGCGGCGAAGGCCGCGAGTGGGTCTGGGTCGGCATCGGGCTCGACGAACGTCGACGCGTCATGGTTCGGGGCCACGCCGCCACTGCCGCCCGGGCAGATCGAGTTGGCGGTCGTCTCCAGCCTCCCGTCGACGGTCACCGGCGAGTCGGCCCGCATCGAGGTCCGGGGACTGAAAGCGGGCGACGCCCTTGCCCTCGACCGCAACGGCACCGATGTCACCTCGTCATTGGCGCCCGTACGCGACGGGGTCGTCGGCGGCGTCATCAGCGGACTGCGCGTCGGGGCGAACCGTTTGACCGCGAAGTCCGCCGGGCGCACGGCGACGCTCGACGTCACCGATCACCGCATCAGCGGCCCGGTGATCTCGGGCCCGCATCAGACGCCGTTCGTGTGCGAGACCGAGGCCAACGCCATGGGCAAGCCGCTCGACGCCAACTGCTCGGCGCCGACCCACGTCGACTGGTACGCCCGATCAGTGACGACGCGCTTCACCAAGCTGGCCGACCCGTCGGCGCCGTATCCGCCCGACACCGCGAACACGACGACGGCCGACGGTAAAACGGTCCCGTTCGTGGTCCGCGTCGAGTCGTCGGTGATCAACCGCTCGGTGACCCGCGTCGCCGTGCTCGACGATCCCCACTCGCGACCCGCGGGCGCGGCGTACACACCGTCGCCCGCGTGGAACCACCGGCTCGTCTATTCCTTCGGCGAGAGCTGCGCCACCGGCCACCACCAGGGCGTGAACGCACCGGAGAACGCGCTCGGTCAGGTGACGCCCGGCGGGAACCCGTACGACAACGCCTTCGCTCCGTTCCTCGACCTCCCCACGGAGTTGGGCAAGGGCTACATGACCGCCCACTCGACGCTCACCATCTTGGGGGTCGAGTGCAACGAGGTCGTGTCGGCCGAGACGCTGATGATGGTCAAGGAGCACGTCATCAAGGACTACGGCTCTCTCGTCCACACGATCGGGGCCGGGGCGTCGGGCGGCGCCATCCAGCAGTACACGGCGGACAACAACTACCCGGGCCTGCTCGACGGCGGCAACGCCATCATCAGCTTCCCCGACATGGAGACGACGTTCGTCACCGACGCCGACTGCCTGCTGCTCGAGCGCGCCTTCCGGGCCGATCCCCTCCGGTGGACCGAACCGAAGCAAGAGGCGGTCACCGGCTTCCGCACCGGACAAATCTGCGCCG
Organism: Acidimicrobiales bacterium; assembly: GCA_035948135.1. Classification (GTDB taxonomy): domain Bacteria; phylum Actinomycetota; class Acidimicrobiia; order Acidimicrobiales; family AC-14; genus CADDZP01. Next base: position 24,829 of record DASZJL010000227.1, read on the forward strand.
ACTGGGTGTCGGCCTACGCCATCCTCGTCGACCCCAAGCACTGTGACCCCACGGTCCCCGCCACCCAGGTGTACGACCCCAAGAAGAACCCCGGTGGTGTGCGCTGCGCCCTGCAGGACGATCAGGCCAACATCTGGGGCCGCGACCCGGCGACCGGCTTCGCCCGCCGCCCCCTCGACAACACCGGCGTCCAGTACGGGCTCGCGGCCCTGCGCAGCGGCGCCATCTCGGCCGCCGACTTCGTGGCCCTGAACAACGCGGTCGGAGGTCTCGACATCGACGGCAATCCGATACCTCAGCGCATGGACATGGGCGCCGACGTGGCGCACATCGCGTACGACACGGGTCGGGTGACGGGGCGGGGCGCGCTCAACCAGACGGCGATCATCGACAACCACCCCAACCTCGACCTGGTCCCCAACGTCGACGTGCACGACGACGCCCGCCCGTTCATGGCCGCAGCGCGCATGGACGCCCACCTCGGGGGGCACGGGAGCTTGGCGTTGTGGCAGGGCGAGCCCGCGCCCGACGACGCCTTCGCACCCCTCGAGCAGTGGCTGAACGCGATCGACGCCCGCCGCGGATGGGACGGGTCGGACGCGGCGCGGGTCGCGGCCGTCGCCGCCACCCGGCCGTCCAACGCGTCGGATCGCTGCACGCTGCCGCGCGGCATCGGCGTATCGGGCACCGCGCCCTGCTCAGCACTGGTGGCGTCGACGCCGCGGATGGCCGCGGGCGGGCCGAAGACGGAGGACGTGCTCAAGTGCACGCTCAAGCCCGTCGACCCGGCCGACTATCCGTCGTCGGTGTCCACCAATGATCTCGCCGCCCTGCGGCATGCCTTCCCCGGCGGCGTCTGCAACTGGAGCGTGCCCGGTGTGGGCGAGACGCCGACCAGCCGGGTGTGGCTGTCCTTCGGCGACGGCAGCACGGACCCCGCCAAACCGTTCGTCCTGAAGAACATCGTCGCCCGGTCCGCTGCTACGGGCGCCAACGTGCTCGGGACGGCCGCGTCGAACGCGAGCGCCAGGTCGCTCACCGGACTGCCGGCGACGGGCGCCGACACGCGCTGGCGCTGGAGTCTGCTCGTGGTCGCCGTCGCACTGGGGGCGTTGGGCCTGAGCCGGCGGAGCCGATCCAGCTAGAGCGGTGTGAAAGAAGTCGCTACCCGTCAGCGGACAGTTTTGGGTAGCTCAAACGTTGTTATGAGCATGATTCGACGACTCTTCGCACTCGTGGCTCTGGCGTTCTACGGGTCGATCGACCGTGTCACCGGCCTGATGTCCGACGACGTGGACTACCCCGACGACGAGGACACGCTCGCCTCCAGGCCATCGCTCGCCGCCTGAGCGGCTAAGAATCACCACCATGGCCGAGGTGGTGGTCGGAGAAGACGGCGTTCCCCGCTGTTGGTGGGGCGCCGGCGACGCGTTGCGGAGCTACCACGACCTCGAGTGGGGTCGTCCGGTGGCCGACGACAACCGCCTGTTCGAGAAGCTCTGCCTCGAGGGCTTCCAGTCCGGTCTCAGCTGGCTGACCATCTTGCGCAAGCGCGAGAACTTCCGGCGCGCCTTCAAGTCCTTCGACGTCGACACCGTCGCCCGCTTCAATCTCCGGACCGTCGAGCGCCTGCTGCAGGACGCCGGCATCGTCCGCAACCGGGCCAAGATCGAGGCCACGATCAACAACGCACGGCGCTGCCGCGAGCTGCGGAAGGAGAGCGGCTCGCTCGCCGCCTACGTATGGAGCTTCGAGCCCGCCGCGACCGGCGTGGCCCCCACCGACGCCGCGAAGGTCCTGAGCAAGGACCTCAAGCGCCGGGGCTGGGCGTTCGTCGGCCCGACGACCGTGTTTTCGTTCATGGAGGCCATGGGCCTGGTGAACAACCACCTGGCTGGCTGTGCCGCCCACGACGAGGTCGACCGGCTGCGCGCGACCTTTCAGAGACCGGAATAGTTCGATAGCCGAACTATGTTGAGTGGGCCATGGGAGACGCCCACGTCCGCACACTGACCCGCCTCGCTCGCATGCTCGAGCGCGGCGCCGGTGATCTCTCCCTGCCCCAGTTCCGCGTGCTGGCGCTCGTCGACGAGGGAGGCGAGCGGGCCTCCCAGCTGGCCGACCGTCTCGCCGTGGCCAAGCCCACGATCACCGCGGTTGTCGACGGCCTCGTCGAGCGCGGCTACCTGAAGCGCACGGCGGACTGCGACGACCGCCGGGTCACGAAGATCACGGTCACCGCGTCCGGCCGCAAGGCCCTCCACGACGCCGAGCACGCCATGCACGCCCGCCTCTACGAGGTGCTCGCCTACGCCGACGACCCGGCCGCCATCGAACGCGCCCTCGAAGACCTCGGCGCCGCGGTCGACAAGGCCCGCACCGAGCGTCTGAAGGCGGCCCGATGACCGCCGCCCTCCGTTCTGGGGACGCTCCGGGGGGCCATGACCCCCAGCACCGTCCCCAGAACGAGCGAGAGAAGGGGTGGGTCCGCACCTTGTGGCCGTGGCTGGCGCGGCACAAGAAGGACGTGTACCTGGCCTTCGGGGTGGCGATCGTCGGCATGGTCATCGCCGCCCTGACGCCGGTCGTGGAGAAGGTCCTGCTCGACGACATCACGCTCCATCCCAACCACACCATCTGGCCGTGGCTGCTGCTGTTGGTGTTGGCGGGCATCATCCGCTTCGGCGCCGCGTACGTCCGCCGCTTCTTCGGAGGACGCGTCGCCCTCAGCGTGCAGCACGACCTGCGCACCGCCATCTACGACACCCTGCAGCGGCTCGACTTCGCCCGCCACGACGAGCTGCAGACCGGCCAGCTCGTCTCCCGCGCCAGCTCCGACGTCGCCCTTCTGCAGGGCCTCCTCGCCTTCCTGCCGATCATCAGCGGCAACCTGGTGATGCTCGTCGTCTCCCTCGTGATCATGGTGATCCTGTCGCCGATGCTCACGCTGGTGGCGGTAGCGGTCGTCCCCCTCCTCTTCATCGTCGCCCTGCGCATGCGCAGCAGCGTGTTCCCCGCCAGCTGGGATGCCCAGCAGGAAGCGGCCGAGGTCGCGGGCGTGGTCGACGAGACCGTGACCGGCGTCCGCGTGGTGAAGGGCTTCGGCCAGGAGGACCGTGAGGTCAACAGACTCACCGACAGGTCCGAGACGCTGTTCCGCTCGCGCATGCGCCTGGTGCGCATCCAGGCCGTCTTCGTCCCCACCCTCCAAGCGCTGCCGGCCTTCGGCCAGGTGGCGGTGCTCGCCCTCGGCGGCTGGCTGGCCCTGCACGGCCACATCACCCTCGGAACCTTCCTCGCCTTCTCCTCTTATCTGGTGCAGCTGAGCGCGCCCGCTCGCATGTTCGCCGGCCTGGTCGCGGTCGGGCAGCAGGCGAGAGCAGGCGCCGAGCGCATCTTCGAGCTGCTCGACTCCAACCCCGTCGTCACCGAGTCGCCCGACGCCCAGCCGCTGGCGACCGTGCGGGGCCAGCTCGACTTCGACGACGTGCGCTTCGGCTACATGCGCTCCGAGCCTGTGCTCAACGGCTTCTCACTGCACGTGCACCCCGGCGAGGTCGTGGCGCTGGTGGGCGCAAGCGGTTCGGGCAAGTCGACGGTGTCACTGCTCCTCCCCCGCTTCTACGACCTGCAGGACGGCCACGTCCGCATCGACGGCACCGACGTGCGCGACGTCACCCTCGACTCCCTCCGCCGCCAGATCGGCGTGGTGTTCGAGGAGAGCTTCCTGTTCTCCGATTCAGTCAGGAACAACATCGCCTTCGGCGTCCCCGACGCGACGTTCGACGACGTGATTGCCGCCGCCAAGGCGGCCGAGGCTCACGAGTTCATCCTCGCCCTCCCCGACGGCTATGACACCGTCGTCGGCGAGCGCGGCCTCACGCTCTCGGGCGGCCAGCGCCAGCGCGTCGCCCTTGCACGCGCGCTGCTCACCGACCCCCAGATCCTCATCCTCGACGACGCCACGTCCTCCGTCGACGCGCGCGTCGAGGAGGAGATTCACGCCACCCTGCGCCGGCTGCTCCAGGGGCGCACGACGCTCCTCATCGCCCACCGCCGCTCGACGCTGCGCCTGGCCGATCGCATCGCCGTCGTCGAGGGTGGCCGCGTGGTCGACACCGGCACCCACGAAGAGCTGATGGCCCGCTGCGGTCTCTACCGACGTCTGCTCGCCGGCCCCGGCGACGACTGCGAGACCGAGGACGACGACGACGTCATCGCGGAGGCCGTGGCGATCACCGAGTCGGCGTGGAAGCCCGTCGACGGCGACGGAAACGGCAACGGGGCCAACCGGCAACTGAACGTCGACGCCCAGGCGCGCATCGGCGGCGGTGGTGGAGGCGGCGCCGGCTGGGGCGGTGGTGGCGGCATGGTCGGCAGTTTCCTGGCGCCCACCCCCGAGCTCTTGGAGAAGGTTGCCAAGCTGCGGCCCGCGACCGACGAGCCCAACGTCGACGTCGACCGCGAGGGTGCCTACGACCCCTCGTTCACGCTGCGCCGGTTCACCCGCCCGTTCCGGCGCCCGCTGACGATCGGCCTTCTCCTGGTCGTCCTCGACACGCTCTTCACCCTCGCCGGCCCCACGCTGATCCGGTTCGGCGTCGACCAGGGCGTCCAAAAGCACAGCGCCCAGGCCCTGTGGGCCGCGTCGGCCGCCTTCTTCGCCGTCACCCTCCTCGACTGGGGCGACACGTGGGCGTACACGCGGTACACGGGGCGCACGGCCGAACGGTTGCTGTTCGCCCTGCGGGTGCGGATCTTCGCCCACCTCCAGCGCCTCGACCTCGGCTACTACGACAGTGAGATGGCGGGCCGCATCATGACCCGCATGACCACCGACGTGGAGGCGCTGTCGACGCTGCTGCAGACCGGGCTCATCAACGCCGTGGTGAACCTGCTCACCTTCGGCGGGGTCGCCGTCATCCTCCTACTGACGAACTTCAAGCTCTCGCTGGCGGCCATCGTGATCGTGCCGCCGCTGATCTTCGCCACCATCTGGTTCCGCAACGGGTCACAGCGCGCCTACGAGCGAGCCCGCGACCGCATCGCCGCCGTCAACGCCAACCTCCAGGAATCCCTGTCGGGCGTGCGCGTCAGCCAGGCCTTCGTGCGCGAGGAGCGCAACCAGGAGGGCTTCCGCGAGGTCGCCACCGAGTACCTCGATGCCCGCATGGACGCCCAGCGCCTGGTCAGCATCTACTTCCCGTTCGTCGAGTTCCTCTCCGAGGTGGCGGCCGCGGCTGTCTTGGGCCTGGGCGCCTACCTGGTCGCCCACCACGGCGTCACTGCCGGCTCGGTCATCGCCTTCCTGCTGTACCTCGACCTCTTCTTCTCCCCGATCCAGCAGCTGTCGCAGGTCTTCGACACCTACCAGCAGGCGCGGGCGTCGATGCAGAAGATCGACGAGCTCATGCGCACCGAGACGGGCACCCCGCCGCCGTCCGCGCCGCGCGAACCCGGCCGCCTCACCGGCCGCATCACCTTCGACGACGTCCACTTCGCCTACCCCACCGGCGTGGGCGAGGCCCTGGCCGGGGTCGACCTGGAGATCCCTCCGGGCCAGACCGTCGCCCTCGTCGGCGAGACCGGCGCGGGCAAGTCGACGATCGTCAAGCTCGTGGCCCGCTTCTACGACGCGACCTCGGGCGCGGTCCGCATCGACGGCACCGATGTCCGCGACCTCGACCTCACCGCCTACCGCCAGCAGCTGGGCTACGTGCCGCAGGAGGCCTTCCTGTTCTCCGGCACCATCCGCGACAACATCGCCTACGGGCGCCCCGACGCCACCAACGAAGAGGTGGAGGAGGCGGCGCGCGCTGTCGGCGCCCACGAGTTCATCGCCGCCCTTCCCGGCGGCTACCTCTACCAGGTGAGCGAGCGCGGCCGGGCGCTCAGCAGCGGCCAGCGCCAGCTCATCGCGTTAGCGAGAGCTCGGCTCGTCGACCCTCGCATCCTCCTCCTCGACGAGGCCACGTCCAACCTCGACCTCGCCACCGAGGCCAAGGTCCAGCGGGCCATGGGCATCGTCGCCAGCGGCCGCACGAGCCTGCTCATCGCCCACCGCCTGCAGACGGCGCGCACCGCCGACCGCATCGTCGTCGTGGACGGCGGCAAGGTCGTGGCCCAGGGCACCCACGACGAGCTGCTCGCCGACCCGTCGAGCCCCTACGCCCGCATGTGGGAGGCCTTCGCGGTCGAGACCCCCGCCGTCTGAAGCAGACTCGCCCGGTGACACGGGCCGGCTTCGGGATCTCGGTGTGCGTCGGCCTCCTTGGCGTGTCACTGGTCGCCTGCTCGTCGGGATCCAGCTCGAAGCCGGCGGTGCAGAGCTTCCTTGCGGCATGGGCCAAGGGCGACGCCGCCGGTGCCGCAGCGCGCACCGACAACCCCCCAGCCGCCCAGGCCGCGTTGCAGCACTGGCGCGCCGCACTCGACGTCGGCCACGTCTCCTTGGCGGTGAAGTCGACGACGGGCACCAAGGCGACGTACGCAGCCGACGTCGACCTCAACGGCCTCGGTCGTTGGCGGTACGACGGCGCCCTCGCGGTTCGCAAAGTGAAGGGCACCTACACCGTGGTGTGGTCGCCCTCCGTCCTCTACCCGGGCCTGGCCGCGGGCCAGGACGTCGCCCGCTCCCGCACGTTGCCACCGCGCGCGCCCGTCCTCGACCGCAGCGGCACGCCGATGCTGACGCCCACACCAGTGGTCACCGTCGGCGTCGAGGCCGGCCGGGTCGACCCGGCCACCGCCGTCCCCATCCTCCAGCGCACGACCGGCATCGACCCCGCGCGCGTCACCGCCGCGATCGCCGCCGCCAAGCCCGGCGCCTTCGTTCCCGTCATAACCCTGCGCCGGCCTGCGTTCGACCCCGTGAAGGCGACGCTCAACGCCGTGCCCGGCGTCGTCTTCCAGACCGCGACCGTCGACCTGGCGCCGACGCCGACGTTCGCCCTGCCCGTGCTGGGCAAGGTCGGTCCCGCGACCGCCGACGCTTTGAAGACGGCCGGCCCGGGCTTCGAGGCCACCGACAACGTCGGACTCAACGGGCTCGAGGGTCTCTATCAGCAGCGCCTGGCCGGCACGCCGTCGGGATCGGTCCAGATCGTCGACGCCAACGGCCGGGTCCTGCGCCAGCTGTTCGCCGTGCAGGGCCACGCCGGCGACGCCGTGCGCACGACGCTCGACGTGCCGACGCAGACGGCAGCCGAGGCCGCGCTCGCCGGTGGGCCCGCCGGCAAGCCCGCTGCGCTCGTCGCCGTGAAGGCGTCGACCGGCGAGGTCCTCGCCGTCGCCAACACGCCGGCCGACTCGACCTTCGACCGCGCCCTCGACGGCCGCTACCCGCCGGGGTCGTCGTTCAAGGTCGTGACCACCGCCGCCCTCCTCGAACGAGGGCTCACGGTGAACGACGTCGTCCCGTGCCCGCCGCGCGCCGTCGTCGGCGGGAAGCCGTTCACCAACTTCGAAGGCGAAGCACCGGGGAACGTCGCGTTCCTGACCGACTTCGCCAAGTCGTGCAACACCGCGTTCGTCGGCGTTTCCGGACGCCTCAACTCCACCGACCTGGGAGCGGCAGCCAACGCGTTTGGCTTCGCCGGGAA
>DASZJL010000228.1:0-20863 GCA_035948135.1 Acidimicrobiales bacterium
AGACGCTGTCTCATCACTCCGCTGGTACCGCTGGGACGCCGGCGAGCCCGAGACCGGCTGGTCCCTCCGCGTCGCCGTCGAGGACACCCAACGCGGCCGGGCCTGGGCCGTGAGCGCGGTCGACGCCGCCCTCTGACCGCCCCCCTCCGACTTTCGTGCGTTGATGCCCAACTATTGGGCAACAACGCACGAAAGTCAGCTAAGAGGGCAAGCCCAGGACGCGGTCGAGGTAGGCGTTGCGGAAGCGGCCGTCGGGGTCGGTGCGCTTGCGGACCGCCTGGAAGCGCTCCCATTCGGGATACCTCGGCGCCAGGGTGGCGGCCGTCTGGTAGTGCATCTTCCCCCAGTGGGGACGGCCGCCGAGGGGGTCCATGATCGCCTCCACGCCCCGGAAGTACTGCTCGAAGGGCTCGCCGACGTAACGGTGGACGGCGATGTAGCCCCGCTGCTCGCCGAAAGCGGTCGACAGCGGGATGTCGTCGGGCGCAACCATGCGGACCTCGATCGGGAAGCTGATCATCATCCCGCTGCGGTCGATGAAGTCCTTCACGGCGATCAGCGCGTCGGGCACAGCCGCTCGCGGGATCGAGTACTCCATCTCGACGAAGTGCACCAGGCGCGTCGTGACGAACGTGCGGTGGCTGGGTTTCACGTAGTCGAGGCGTCCGCCCGACGGAGCCAGATGGGCCAGCCGAGGGATCAACGACGGACGGCGGCGGCCGAGGCGGCACATCACGCCGAAGGCGACGTTCTCGAACAGGAGCTTGTCGCGGACCTCCTTCCACCGCGGCATGCCGCCCACCGGATCGTCGGTGCGGTTGTTGCGCTTGGTCAGCGTCCAACCGGTGTGAGGCACGTAATAGAACTCGAAGTGGTCGTTGTCCTCGACGTACGAGTCGAGGTTCTCGAGGACGTGGTCGAGCCGCATGGGCTCCTCGATGGCGTGCAGGTTGAACGCCGGCACGCACTGCAGCGTCACCGTCGACAGCACGCCCAGCGCACCCAGCCCGACGCGCGCGCACGCGAACACCTCGGGCTCTTCCTCAGCCGAGCAGCGCAGCACCGACCCGTCGCCGGTGACGAGGTCGAGGCCGACGACCTGGGTGGCGAGGCCGCCCAGCTTGATGCCGGTGCCGTGCGTCGACGTGGACACTGCCCCGGAGATCGTCTGGTACTCGATGTCGCCGAGGTTGGGCAGCGCCCACCCGAGTTCGGCCAGGCGGCGGTTCAGCGTGCGGATCGTGCACCCGGCCTGCACCGTGATCCGCAGCCGCTCCCGGTCGACGGAGACGATCTCGCCGAACCGGTCGAGCACCAGCCGCCGCCCGTACGTGCACGCGATGTCGGTGAAGGAGTGGCCCGACCCGACGGCCTTCACCGTCTGGCCTGAGGCGGCCGCCGCCTTCACGACGGCTGCGATCTCGTTCTCGTCGGCCGGGTGGTCGACGGCCTCGGCCGCGCACGTCTGGTTGCGGCCCCAGTTGGTCCATAGCTCGGACACAAGCACGGAGCCTAAACGGGGGTTATTGTCCGCGCCCATGGCGTCCCCCTCACAACCTCCGGTCCCGACCGCGTCCCCCGTCGACCGCATCCAGCGGGCCTACGCGGACCGAGCTGCGACCGACTACGTCTTCTCCTTCTGGACGGCCCTGGGCTGGACGGTTCTCACCTGCGGGATCTACGGGTTCTACGTCTTCTACCAACTGGTGCGGAGGTCACGGGACCACAACCGACGGCGACTGGAACTGCTCGACGCCGCCACAGCGGCGGCGTGGGACCGTGCGCAGTCCGGCGGGCGGGCCGAGGAGCTGCGGCCGCAGTTCGAGAGCATGGGCGTGCACCTCGGCGTGCTCCGCAACATGACGACGAACTTCCGCGACCCCATCGTGTGGACGGTCCTCAGGCTGGTCGCCAGCTCGATCGTCGACATCATCCTGTTCATCCTCTTGGACGGCGACCTCGTGAAGCACGACGCCGCCGAGCGGGCGGCCGAGGCCGAGTTGGCCGGCATCTACCGCGCCCTGGGTGCCGAGCTCCCCGTTCCCACCGGAGCCGCCAAGCAGCCCCACAACTACGTGGCGCGGGTGATCGTGACGATCGTGACCCTCGGCATCTACTTCTTCTGGTGGACGTACAACGTCATGGACGACGAGAACCGCCACTTCGAGGAGAACTGGGCGTGGGAGGACGGCCTCCGCCACGCACTTGGAGGTTGAGGAAGAAGGCCGCCTTCGGCGGCTAGCGCGCTGGACTGGCGGCGCGCTCCTCAGCTGCGGGCCTGCAGCGCTTCGATCAGCTTGGGCACGACCTTGTGGACGTCGCCCACGACACCGAGATCGGCCACTGAGAAGATCGGCGCGTCCTTGTCCTTGTTGATGGCGATGATGTTCTTGGCGCCCTTCATGCCGACCAGGTGCTGCGTCGCCCCCGAGATGCCGGCCGCGATGTAGACGTTGGGCTTCACGACCTTGCCGGTCTGGCCCACCTGATAGGCGTAAGGCACCCAGCCGGCGTCGACGATGGCGCGTGACGCACCGGGGGCGCCCTTGAGCAGCTTCGCCAGCTGCTCGATCATCTCGTACTTGTCGGCCGCGCCCAGGCCGCGGCCGCCGGAGACGACGATCTCGGCCTCGTCGAGCTTGGGCCCGGTGTGCTCCTCGACGTGGCGCTCGAGGACCTTCGTCTGCCCGGAGAGACCGGTGTCGGGGACGTCGACCTTGACCACCTCGGCGGCGCCGCCGCCACCCTCTTCGGCCGCGAACGACTTGGGCCGGAACAGGGCGATGTACGGAGGCTCGCCGTCGAACGCTGTCTGCACGAGCGTGTTGCCGCCGAAGATGGCGTTGCGGACCTCGACCTTGCCGTTGGCGCTGATGTCGATGCCGTTCGTCAGGGCCGGGCGGTCGAGCTTGGCCGACAGGCGCCCGGCCACATCGCGGCCGTCATAGGTCTGGCCGAACAGGATCAGGTCGGGCCTGTTCCCACCCTCGATCTGGGCGGCCATGGCCGCCGCGACCGGCGCGCCGGGAAGGGCGTCGCCCGGGTCGGCGGCGTACACCTTGGTGGCGCCGTACTTCCCGAGCGTCTCGGCGACGGCCTCAGCATCGGCCCCGCCGTAGAACGCTTCCACCGTGCCACCGAGCGAACGAGCCTTGGTGAGCAGCTCGAGGGTGATCGACGCCACCTTGCCTTCGGATGCCTCGGCGTAGACCCACGTTGTTGATACAGCCATGTGTGCAGTGACTCCTAAAGAACTCGGTCAGTTCAAATGACTTTGAGCTGTTCGAGGAACTGGATGATGCGCTCGTGGGCGTCGCCCTCGTCTTCGACGATCTCGCCTGCCTTGCGCTCCTCGGCGGGCGCCACGTCGGTGATCTCCTGGCGGGCGCCGGGCCAGCCGACCTGGTCGTCCGCCAGGCCCAGGTCGGCGACCTTGACCTCGTCGACGGGCTTGTTCTTGGCCGCCATGATGCCCTTGAAGCTCGGGTACCGGGGTTCGACGACACCGGCGGTGACGCTGACGATGGCCGGCAGCGGCGCCTCGACCTCGTCGTAGCCCTCCTCGGTCTGACGCTGGACCTTTGCCTTGCCGTCGGCCACCTCGATGTGCTTGGCGAAGGTGATCGACGGCCAGCCGAGGAGCTCGGCGATCTGCGCCGGCAGCACGCCTGTGTAACCGTCGGTGGACTCGGTGGCGGTGAGCACCAGGTCGGGCTCGGCCCGCTTGATGGCCGCAGCCAGGACCTTGGCGGTGGCCAGGGAGTCGGAGCCCTGCAGGGCAGGGTCGCTGACGAGGATGGCCTTGGCCGCGCCCATGGCCAGCGCGGTCCGCAGGCCGCTCACCTCGCTGTTGGGGGCCATGGAGACCAGCGTGACCTCGCCGCCGCCCGCCTTGTCGGCCAGCTGGAGCCCCATCTCCACGCCGTAGGCGTCGGAGTCGTCGAGGATCAGCTTGCCCTCGCGCTTGAGGGTCTTGGTGTTCGGATCCAGCTCGCCCGGCGCGGCCGGGTCGGGGATCTGCTTGGCGCAGACAACAACATTCATAAGAAGCGCATTCTCGCTGAGGGCGGCTGATTTTCACCACCCGGACGGCCACGTGCGGGCGCACGGTATAGCTTCCGCCGGAACAGAAAGGGGCCAGCGAGCAGGTGAGCAAGGAAGCAGAAGTCCGGCTCTCGATCCCGGCGTCGCCGGAGTTCTTGCGCCTGGCGCGCTTGGCGGCGGCCGGGCTCGCCAGCCGGATGGGTTTCACCTACGACGAGGTGGAGGACCTCCGCATCGCCATCGACGAGCTGTGCTTCTCGCTCGTTGGGAACACCGGGCGCCCTGGCACGATCGTCCTCCGTTACTGGATGCAGGACGACGCCCTGGTGGTCGAAGGCGCCGGCCAGTTCGAGGACGGCATGGGCACCAGCCCCGCGCTGTCGCCGCTGTCCCAGCAGATCCTGACGGCCGTCGTCGACGAACACGAGCTGACCATCGGTAAGGACGGCCCGGAGTTCCGTCTTCTCAAGCGGCACAGCGCCGCCTGACCCGCGCCATGTCGATGTCGGAGGACGAGCGCGACGAGCTACGTAGGACGTTCGAGGCCTACGCCGAGAGCCGAGACCCCGCGCTGCGCGACGAACTCGTCACCGCCCACCTGGGCCTGGCCGAGTACCTGGCCCGGCGCTTCGCCAACCGGGGCGAGCCGTTGGACGACCTCGTGCAGGTGGCGTCGGTCGGCTTGCTCAAGGCCGTTGACCGCTTCGACCCTGACCGCGGGCTCGAGTTCTCGACCTATGCCACGCCCACGATCGTCGGCGAGCTCAAGCGTCACTTCCGGGACAAGGGCTGGGCCGTACGCGTCCCCCGGCGCGTCCAGGAGCTGCACCTGCGGCTCAGCAATGTCGTGAGCACCCTCTCCCAGGACCTCGGGCGGTCGCCGACGATCGGCGAGATCGCGGAGCGGGCCGGCGCGTCAGAGGAAGAGGTGCTCGAGGCCATGGAAGCGGGCCGCGCCTACCGGTTCGCGTCCCTCGACGCGCCGGGCTCCGCGGGCGACGAAGAGAACCAAAGCCTGGCCAGCCAGCTCGGCCAGGACGACCCCCTCATGGCCGGCATCGAGCACCGGGTGGCGTTGTCGCCGCTCATCGCCGCGCTCCCCCGGCGGGAGCAGCTCATCCTCCACTTGCGCTTCTTCGAGGGCCTGACCCAGTCGGAGATCGCCGGACGCCTGGGCATCAGCCAGATGCACGTCTCCCGCCTGCTGGCCCGCAGCCTGGCCAAGCTCCGGGGCTCCGCAGACGACAGCTAGCGCCGCTCGACGTGCGCATCCTGCTCATCGTCAACACGTCGGCGTCGGCGGTGACGGCCCGGGCCCGCGTCGTGATCCGCAAGGCGCTGACGGCCGACCACGACGTCACCACGGCCGAGACCAGCCGCCGCGGCAACGCCACCCGGCTGGCCCAGGATGCGGCCGCCGCCGGCTACGACGCGGTGGTCGTCCTCGGCGGCGACGGCACCCTCAACGAGGCGGCCAACGGCCTCGCCGGCTCTGACACCGCGCTCGCCACCCTGCCCGGGGGGTCGACCAACGTCTTCGCCCGCACCCTCGGCGTCGCCCAGGACCCGGTGGAGGCGACCGGCGAGCTGCTGTCGGCGCTGGCCCGCGGCTCGCTGCGGCGCATCGGTTTGGGGTCGGTGAACGGGCGCTACTTCCTCTTCCACGTGGGCGTGGGCTTCGACGCCGCCGTCGTGTCCCAGGTCGAGCGCCGGGCCGCTCTCAAGCGCTACGCCGGCCACCCACTGTTCGTCTACGCCGCCTTCTCCACCTGGTTCCGCCACTACGACCGCAGCCGCCCCCGCCTGCGGGTCGAGGTGCCCGGCCGCCCGCCGATCGACGACGCCTATATGGCCATCTGTCTGAACTCCAACCCCTACACGTACCTCGGCAACATCCCCCTGAACCTGGCGCCCGACGCCGACCTCGATCGGGGCCTGGTGATGGCGACGTTCCGCAGCCTCCAGTTGCTGCCGTTCCTCGGTCTGGTGGCCTCGGTGCTCCGCCGCGGCAGCCACTTCCGGCGCCACCGCACGGTCGACTATCGCCCCGACCTCACCGAAGCGACCGTCGTCGGGCACGGCCCGTTCCCCTACCAAGTCGACGGCGACTACCTGGGCGAGGCCGAGCTCCTGGCGTTCCGCCACGAGCCCGATGCGCTGACCGTGGTCGTTCCCTAGGCTCGCAATCGCCGTTGCGGCGCGTGACCTTGGTCACGTGCACGCTTGGGAATGTAAGCACAAACTGCTTGCCAGAGTGAGCACGGCAGGGTTACGCTTGTCGGCGTCGAATCCCATTCACCGCTCGAACACTGCGGGCGTGAGGATTTGTGAACTGATTCACGAAGGGGAGGTGCAGTGGCCCTCACTTGGAGCCACGACTACGGCTGGGATATCGAGGACTGGCGCGACCGTTCGGCGTGCCGGGACACCGACCCGGACCTTTTCTTCCCCATCGGCACCACCGGGCCGGCTATCGAGCAGATCGCGGCGGCCAAGGCTGTGTGCCGGGCCTGCGACGTCCAGGGCGCGTGCCTCGAGTTCGCACTGGCAACCAACCAGGAAGCCGGCGTGTGGGGCGGCACCTCCGAAGAAGAGCGCCGCAAGCTGCGCAAGTCCTGGCTCTCCCGCCAGCGCCGCACCGCCTGACAGCCCACCCCCTTTCGCCTTTCGCGTTCTCGAGGTGAATAGCGGGCTGTCAGCCCGTTCTCCAGCGCAAGAACGCCTGTGGGTCAGCGGGTCAGCCGGTCACGGTCGCCGGATGGACGGGGATCCGTAGCTCGACCACCGTGCCGTCGCCGTCGGGCCGCGACTCCATGGAGATGGTGCCGCTCATCTCGCTGTCGACGAGGGCGGAGACGATCGTGAGGCCCAGGCTGCTGTTGCGCTCCAGCGCGAAGCCGGGCGGGAGGCCGACGCCGTCGTCTTCGACCGAGACGCACAGCTCGACGCCGTCGTTCTCGAGCGCGATGCGGACGTGGCCGCCGGGGTGGCCCTCGGGGAAGGCGTGCTCGACGGCGTTCTGCAGGAGCTCGCTGACGACGAGGGCGAGGGGCGTCGCCACCTCGGCCCGGAGCTCCCCGGCGTCGCCGTCCACGGTGAAGCGCACCTCCCGGTCCGGCATCACCAGGCCCTCTTCGGCCATGCGCGTGAGCTGATGCAGGATCTCGTCGAACTCCAGCTCCTCCCCCGCGGCACGCGAGAGCGTCTCGTGCACGAGGGCGATGGAGCGGATGCGGCGTACCGACTCCTCGACCGCCATCTTGGCCTCGGCGTTGTCCATGCGGCGCCCCTGGATGCGCAAGAGCGACGAGATCGTCTGCAGGTTGTTCTTCACCCGGTGGTGGACCTCGCGGATGGTGGCGTCCTTCGACAGCAGCAGCCGGTCACGCCGGCGGAGGTCGGTGACGTCGCGCACGATGACGGCCGCGCCCGTGGGCTTGCCGTGGTCGAGAAGGGGGATACAGCGGACGAGCAGCGTGATGCTTGCGTGCTCGACTTCCTCGGTGGCCGGCAAACCGGTGGCGAAGGCGGCCTTCACCGGGGCCTCGTCGAGCCCGAGCTCCATGAGTCGCGCCCCTTCCGCGTTGGCGTGCATGCCGACGCGGTGCAACGCCGAGATGGCGTTGGGTGACGCGTACTCGACGCGCGCCGTGGAGTCGAGCAGCAGGACGCCGTCGCCGACGCGCGGCGCCTCCTCGGACGCGACCTCCTCGATCGGGAACGGGAACTCGCCCGTGGTGATCATGCGGGCGAAGCGGTCGAAGATCTCGACGTAGACGCGCTCCAGCTCGCCGGGGCGGCGGCCGACCGACGGCGCCGACTCCCGGGCCAGGATGCCCACGAGCATCTCGCGGCGCCGGACGGGGATGCACTGCACCCGGGCCCGCTCGCCCCGGTTGATGCTCAGCTCGCCGTCGATGATCTGGCCCAGCTGCCAGGCCCGCGCCACCACCGGGCGCTCGAGCTGGTCGATGACGCGGCCCACCTGGTCCTCGCGGTAGAGGGTCTGGCTGGTCGTCGGGCGGATCTGGCCGAGGATCACGAAGCGTTCGCCGTCGCCGTCGGCCAGCGGGGCGAACAGCAGGAGGTCGGCGAAGCAGAGGTCGGCCAGCAGGCTCCACGACGCGACCAGGCGCTGCAGGTGGAGCACGGCCTGGCTGTCGAGGTCGGTGTACGCGCGCGCCAGTTCTTCGAAGGCGGCCATTAGACGGGCACCTGCTTCGCAGTCCGAGAACGGAACGAGGTCAGGGTCTCGTAGCCGGCGTCGGCCAGCAGGGAGCGCAATTCCCCGGACCGATCGGCGACGTCCCCCAGCCCGTGGGAGTCCGACGCCGTGGTCGCCGGCACCCCCGCCTTGCGGAAGCGGCTCAACAGAGCAGGCGCCGGGTAGGCCTCGCGCGCCGGCTTGCGCCAACCGGCCGAAGACACCTCGGCCGCCATCCCTGACGAGGATGCGGCCTCGGCCATGCGGTCGTACCACTCATCAGGCACCGCGGGGCGCCGACCGCTCACCTTGGCCAGGTCGGGATGGGCGAGGACGTCGCACACCCCGGACGCCGCCAACTCCTCGAGGGCTTCGGTGTAGGAGTCCCACACGGACTCGATCGAGCGAGCGTCCCACTCGGCGTCGACGACCGGGTCGCCGAGCTGGTCGAACCCCCACGCCCCGACCCAGTGCACCGAGCCGAGGAGGACGTCGAAGGGATAGCCCTTCAACACCGACGCCACCTTGTCCATGCGGCCCGCGTAGTGGTCGACCTCGAGTCCGAGCACGACCGGCAGACCGGCGGCCTTCGCCTCGAGCACGGCCTCGACGTAGGCGTCCAGATCGGCGTGGGCGTGCTCGCGCCAGTACCCGGCGAGCGACTCCCGTAGCGCCGGGTTGGGGTCGTCGTTCCAGAAGCCGGCGAGGACGGCGTCGGCCTGGCGGAAGCGGAAGAGGTGCTCGGTGAGGGCGATCTCGCCGACCCCGGCGCGCCCCGCGGCCTCGCAGTACGCGGCCAGCTCGTCCAGCGTGGGCTGGGACGCGGGCGTGCCGTGGGGCCAGAGGTGGAGGTGGTAGTCGAGCACTTGCCGTCAATGGTACGGGCGGAAGTGCTCAATCCCTCCAGGGTTGGTTGCCGTAGTTGTCGAGGTGGACGACCTCCCCCACCGGCTTGCGGGTGGTGGGGCCGTAGCGGCCGCGCGGCCAACCCATCGGCACGACGCAGCACGGCATCACGTTCATCGGCAACCCGAGGATCCGGCGCGCCGACGTCGTGCTCCAGAGCGGCAGGGTGATGAGGGCGGCGCCGAGGCCCATGGCCCGGGCCGCGAGCAGCAGGTTCTGGACGCTCGGATAGATCGAGCCGTAGTACGACGAGTACGCCATCGGGGGCATCGGCACGAACGGCACGCGGTTCCCGCGCAGGCACGGAACCACCAGCACCGGGATCTCCTCGAAGTGCTCGGCCTGCCACTGCACGGCGTCGAGGATCCGCTGCTGGGCCTCGTTGTTGCGGCTCTGGATCCGGCCGATCCCGCCGTAGAGCGACCACGACTGACGGTTGCGGCGGCCCAACTCGGCGATGCGCTCGCGGTCTTTGACCACGACGAACTCCCAGTTCTGGCCGTTGGACCCGGTGGGCGCCTTGAGGGCGAGCTCGATGCAGCGCAGCACGATGGCGTCGTCGACCGGATCGGGCTTGAGGCGACGGATGGCCCGCTGGGTGAGCATCGCCTCCTGCAAGGGCATGTCGAGGCCCTTCTCGACCTCGCCCAGCGTCTTCGGCGCGTTCGCGTCCGGCAAGTCAGTCATGTCTCCCCCAGATCTGGAAGCCGAGGTCGAGGAGGCCGCCCATGTCGTAGATGTCGGAGTCGAAATACGGCACGGTGGCGACGACCTCGGGGGTCTTCGCCAGCTCGGCCCGCTGTTCCTGTTCGCGCTTGGCCACGACCTGGAAGTTCAGGTAGCTCTCCCCCACCTCGCGCAGGACTTGCGGCGTCATCTGCGGGTTGGCGACGAGCGACTCGACCGCGTGGGCCACCTCGGGCGCGTCGGCGCAGAGGCGCTGGGCGACCCGGGTGGCGCCGTCGTCGAGGAAGTATGTGGGGAGCACCTTGTTCAGCACGAGCGCGCCCAAGTGGAAGTTGCGGTCGTCGAGGGCGTCGATGAAGAACTCGGCCTCGCGCACCGGCACGTTCTCGAGGGTGCTGACGACGATGAACGTGCTGCGCCGGTCGTGGAGCAGGCGGTCGACGGCCCGGGCCCGCTCCACGAAGCCGTCGTACATCGTCTGGAAGAGCATGAAGAACTCGGAGATGTCCTGCAGGAACTGGGTGCCGAGGATGCGATCGGCGATTTGGTAGAAGGGCCGCGACGCGAAGTTGATGACGCGCGACCGGGCCGGGGCCGTCAGCCAGCGGAGGAAGCGACTGCTGAAGAAGTCGGCCATGCGCTCCGGCGCCTCGAGAAAGTCGATGGCGTTCCTGGTGGGCGGCGTGTCGACGATGATCAGGTCGTAGTCGCCGCTCGTGTGGATCTCGTACAGGCGCTCCATCGCGATGTAGTCGTGACTCTGCACGAAGCGCCCCGACACGTTCTGGTAGAGCGGGTTCTCGAGGATGCGGCGAGCCGTCTCCTCGTCGGGCGCGTGCAGGTGGATGAGCGCGTCCCAGGACTCCTTGGTGTCGAGCATGGCCGCCCACAACTCACCCCGAGGTTGCACCCCCGCCTGCTTGAACGCGTCCGCGGGCACCGGCTTCTCCTTGTTGCCGAAGCCTTCGAGGCCGAGGGCGTTCGCAAGGCGCCGGGCCGGGTCGACGGTGACGACGAGCACCTTGCCGCCAAGGGAGGCGGCTGCCATGGCGCCCGCCGCGGCCGCCGTCGTGGTCTTGCCCACGCCGCCCGAGCCGCACACGATGGCGATCTCCTTCGCCGCCAGCAGGTGCTCGAGCGAGTTGGCCCGCTCGTCGTCCTTGCGTCGCTTGGGAGCCATTACGAGGCCACCTTCAATAGCTCAGCTCCGCGCTCAGGGCGTCGGCGACCTGGCGGGTGGTGCGGAAGCCGTGGGCCCGCATGAACAGGTAGGGCACGTAGAGGAGTGGGATCTTCGGATCGACCGACGTGCGCAGGCGCTCGATGTGGCCGGTGCGCGTGCGGCGCATGGTGACGGCCAGGCGGGCCCCCTCCATCACCGGCTCGACCGGGCCGTTGGTGGCGTCGTCCAGGGCGGCGACGGCGGCCGGCTGGCGGAGCTCCTCGAAGACCTCCTCCTCCTGGCGCCCAAAGAGCTCGGGCAGCACCCGGTTGACGACGATCGCGGAGAGGGCGACGTCGGTCTCGTCCTCGACGCGCGCCGCCAGCTCGATGGTCTCGTTGACGGGCATCTCCTCGGGCGTGGTCACCACGACCAGACCGGTCGTCTCCTTGTTGCCGAGAACGTCGATCAGCCAGCTCGTCTGCTGTCGAATGAGGCCGACGTGCACCAGGTCGTTGATGGCTTGGGGCGCGGCCAGCTGACCCACGATGTGGCCCGTCGCGGCGGCGTCCACCACGACGAGGTCGAAGTTGCCTTCGCGCACCTCCCACACCGGCTTGCCGACGGTGAGGATCTCGCGCACGCCCGGGGCCGCGGTGGCCACGAACTCGAAGGCCCGGGCCAGCGGGCCGATGCGGGCGATGGCCGGCAGGCGCATCTGCAACTTCAGGTACTCCTGCAGTGACGCCTCGGTGTCCATCGACATGGCGAAGAGGTTGGGCTGCACCTCCCGCGGCGTGTAGTTGGTGGGCCCGGCCTCGAAGAAGTCGGCCAGGTTTCCCTTGGCGTCGATCTCACAGGCCAGCGTGCGCTTGCCGCGCTGCGAGCCGAGCAACGCGAGTGCCGCAGCCACCGTGCTCTTGCCCACGCCGCCCTTGCCACTGACGAACAGCAGCTTGTGGTCGAGCAGGTCGGCGGGCACGGTTCGGTCCTACCCAGCTAGAGAGCTGAGAAGCCCACCCGGCGGTCGCTCGAGTCGGCGCCGATCTCGATGTAGGCGACCTTGCTCGACGGCACCCCGACCCGGCGACCCCGGCGGTCGGTGAGCCACAGCACCTTGGCCTCGGCGGAGACGGCGTCTTCGATCGTGGCGATCAGCTGGTCGCGGTCGGTGTCGTCGCTGAGCTCGACCTCGATCTCCTTCGGCGTGTAGGTCACGCCGATGCGTACGTCCACGTTCACTCCTCCTGATGGGGCTCGGGCGGCCTCAGCGTAGGTGGCTCGGCACCCATAGACGCCGGAGGCGGCTCTTCCTCTTGGACTGGTTCGCTCGGGCCGTCGGCCGGCGGCAGTTTGTCCCACTGCCCCACGCGGGGCGTGCGTCGGTACAAGGTGAGCATCCAGAGGCAGACGGCGACGAGCACAATCGAGCTCCACTGGCTGCCGGTGAGGCCGAAGTGGCGCACGTCCTCCCGCAGGAAGTCCTCCACGATCCGCATGGCGCCGTACCAGACGGCGAAGAACAGAATCAGGAAACCGTCGTAGCGGGGTTTGCGGCGCAGGCGCAGCAGCACGATCAACAAGAAGATCGTGGAGATGAAGTCGTACAGCGCGGTCTGATGGACGACGGCGCCCACCGTGCGGTCGGTGAGGGCCGTCGGGGCACACGGCGAGGCGGTCGGCACGTTGACGGCCGGGCACTTGTAGCCAAGGAAGAACGTGGTGGTCTTGCCCAGGTGGTCGGCCACGATCAGGTCGCCGATGCGGCCGATGATGACGCCGAGGGCAAGGCCCGGCGCGGCGGCGTCCATCACCTTCCAGAACGAGAGCCGCTCGGCCCGCATCTTCGGGAGCGCCAAGAGGATGGCGCCCGCGATGCCGCCCAGCAGCGAGATCCCGCCGTGCCAGACCTTGAAGATCTCCAGCGGTGAGCTGTAGTCGCCCGCGTGGTTGATGACGTAGGCGAGGCGGGCCCCGATGATTGCCCCGATAGCCGCTCTCGTCAGCAGGGCGTACACCTGCTCGTCGCGGATCCCCTTGCGATTGGCCTCGGGAAGCATCAGGCGCGCGCCGGCGAGGAAGCCGACGGCGATGCCGACGCCGTGGGGCGAGATGCTCAGCGGCCCGAACTTGACGTGCACGAGCGGGTGATACGAGAGGTAGCCGAGCACGCTCCGGAGCACGGTCACGTTCTAGTGCAGGCACAATCTCTGGATGCCTCGGACGCGCCCTGAGCTGGACCGCGCTGACAAGCAGGCCGCGATCCTGAAGGCGGCCGTCGACCAGCTGGAGACGGGCGGGTACGGCGGCCTGTCGGTGGCGGCCATCGCCCGTGACCTGGGCCTCGCCCAGAACGCCGTCTACTGGTACTTCCCCACCAAGGACCACCTCTTCGTCGCCGCCCTTCAGCAGCTGGGCCACCGGGCATTCACGGCGAAGATGAAGGCGGGCACGGACTGGACGGTCCGGCTCCTCGCCGTTGTGGACGCCCTCGCCGACCTGTACCCGCTGCTCCCGGCCATCCACGAGCGAGCGGCCACGTCCGACGTGGTTCGGGACTTCGAGCGCGATCTGCTCAACGACTTCCGGGCCATGCTCGCCGCCGGGCTGGCCGGTCGTGTCCCGGACGGCGAGCTCGACCTCGCGGCCGAGACCGTGCTGGCCGCGGTCATCGGGGCCTATGCGACCGGCCTGTCCCGAGCCCGCCGCCGACGCCTGCTCCGCAATTTGCTGGACCACCTTGCCGTGTGACCGACGTCCCTCTTGACAGGGTCACAAGACGGCTTCAGGCTGGCGCTTGTGATCCTCTCAAGAGAGACACGGGCACTGCACGTCGCCGAGCGTGCAGAGCTGCTCGCCACGTTCAGCGCCGCCGGACCGGAGGCCTCGACGCTGTGCTCAGAGTGGCCGGTGCGCACGCTGGCGGCGCACCTCGTCGTGTCCGAGCAGTACGCCGGGCTGCCGATGGCGGTGTCCTATCCCCTGTGGCGCCTGCTGTCGGCCCGCGCTGGTCAGGCGATGCGCGACGCCATAACCGGTCCGATGCTCCGCAACATGGCCCGGGCGGAGGCCCGCGGGTGGGATTGGCTCCTGGGTCGGCTCTCGGCGGGCCCTCCCCGCCTATTTGGCCTGCGGGTCATCGCGGAAGTGCGTCTGCTCGAGGAGTTCGTGCATCACGAGGACGTACGCCGCGCGAACGGCGAGGGTCCCCGTCCGAAGAACGCCGCACTCGACACCCAGCTGGTCGAGGCCATGTTGACGATGCGGGGCATCGCCCAGTTCGCCGAGCCCCGACACGGCGTCGAAGTCTGCTTCACCGACGGGCGGACGTACCGCCTGGGCGCGGGTCCGGCGCGCACCCGCGTCGTCGGTCGGCCAGGAGAGGTCCTGCTCTGGATCGCCGGCCGCGGGTCAGTCGCCGCCGTCGAGGTGACCGGCGAGCTGGCCGGCGACGACCTCGCGCTGCGCGTCTGAGCCGGTCTCCTCCTCGTACCAGCGGGGACGGTGCTCGCGGGCCCAGCGCGCCGGCACCCAGCCTCGGACCATGCTCCCGAGAGACTCGGGGTCGGCGAGGGCCATGCCGATGTGGCCGACGACGACCACGAACAAGATGACGGCGATCCAGTCGTGGACGAACGTGGCGCCGGTGCGCCAGTCGACCGGGAAGTAGTGGAACCAGTTCATCACCGAGCCGGTGGCGAGCATCAGGACGATGACGCCGGCGATGAAGGAGGCGTTGAGCTTCTGGCCGGGGTTGAACTTGCCCAGCTCGACGTAGGGATCACGGCCGAAGGAACGGAACCACCGCTTGTCGTCCTTCGTCCAACGGTTGAGACGGGAGACGTCGGCCCGGAAGCCCTTCCCCCAACGGCCCGCCAGGGTGACGAGCACGGGGACAGGTAAGGCGATGCCGCACCACACGTGGATCTGGCGGATGAGCTCCCGGCGGCCCACCGCAGCCGAGAGCGGGCCCACGTAAAGGACCGCGGCCGTCGACATCACGGTGAGGAACAGGGTGGCGTTGACCCAGTGCAGGACGCGCTCGGCCCCGTCGAAGCGCACGAGGCGCTGGGGCTCAACTCGTTGGCTTGTCGTCGCGACCATTCGACTTCCCGACCCAACCGTCGACGTCATAGCCCCGGACCTCCCAGTACCCGGGCTGGGGCTGGCCCGCGACCACGCTGATCCCGTCGAGCCACTTGCAGGACTTGTAGCCGTACATGGGAGCCACGTACATGCGCACCGGGCCGCCGTGCTCGCGGGAGACGGTCTTGCCCTCCATCGAGTAGGCCACGATCACGTCGGGGCGCAGCGCCTGCTCCATCGTGAGACTCTCGGTGTACGCGCCGTCGAAGGAGTGGAACTCGACGCCGCCCGCGCCCGCCTTGATCCCCGCCTTGTTCAGGAGGTCCCCGAGGCGGACGCCGGTCCACTTCACGTTGTGGACCCGCCAGCCGGTGACGCACTGGAAGTCCTTGTCGAGGTTGGTGGGCGGCATGGCCTGGAGGTCGGCGAAGCTGAGCTCGAAGGGTTGGTCGACGTGGCCACCGACCTTGAGGCGGTAGTCGACGGTGCTCTTGTTGGGCAGGTCGCCGGTCACCGAGTAGATGCGGAAGCGCCCGACGGGCAGGAAGCTCGACAAACCGGTGCCGTCGCGCGCCGTGATAGGTGCGAGGACATGCTCGAGCCAGTCCTGGGCCTTCGACCCGAAGACGACCCCCGCCGCACCAAGCCCGATCATGCCGAGCACCACGCGGCGTCCGACAGGCGTGCCCTTGACCGGAGCCTCGGTCTCTACGCGCGCCATACCTAAGAACCTACGGCGCGGGGAGGGCTAACGGATGGTCAGCTCGCGGCGATAGATCCGCTTGGGCGCCAGATCGGTGGCGATTCGCTGAGCGACGGCTGTGAACGCATGCGCCGCTTCGCTGTCGGGCTCGGTGGCCACGATGGGGCGTCCCTCGTCACCGCCTTCCCGCAGGGCGGTCACGAGCGGGACCTGGCCGACGAGCGGCACTTCGAGCTGGTCAGCCAGCTGCTGCCCACCGCCGTTGCCGAAGATCTCGTAGCGCTTGCCGTCGTCACCCGTGAACCACGACATGTTCTCGATAACGCCCGCCACGCCCAGGTGGACCTTGCGGGCCATCAGCGCCGAGCGCTGGGCGACGCGCTGCGCCGCGGGCTGGGGCGTGGTGACGACGAAGACCTCGGAGCGAGGCATGAACTGGGCGACCGAGAGGGCCACGTCGCCGGTGCCGGGCGGCATGTCGACGAGCAGGAAGTCGGGCTCGCCCCAGTAGACGTCGGTGAGGAACTGCTCGAGGGCCTTGTGCAGCATCGGTCCCCGCCAGATCACGGGCTGGTCCTCGCCCGCGAAGAACCCCATGGAGATGCACTTCACGTCGTAGGCCACCGGCGGCACGATCATCTGGTCGATGACGACCGGCGCCTGGTCGATGCCGAGCATGCGCGGCACCGAGAACCCGTACACGTCGGCGTCGAGGACGCCGACTTCGTGGCCGAGGCGGGCGAGGGCAACGGCGACGTTCACCGTCACCGACGACTTGCCCACGCCGCCCTTGCCCGAGGAGATGCCCAGGACGCGCGTCTTGGCGCCGGCCTCGGCGAAGGGGATGTTCGGGCCTTGCGCCTGCGCCTGCGCCTCGCCGGGTGCTTGGAGTCGCTGGCGGAGGGCGTGGCGCTGTTCGTCGGTCATCACACCGAACGAGACGTCGACCTGGTCCACGCCGCCGAGGCCGCGGACGGCCTGTGTCACGCGGTCGGTGAGCTCGGCTCGGAGCGGGCAACCGGCGACGGTGAGGGTGACGTTCACGGCGACGCGGCCCCCGGCGATGTCGACCCCACCGACCATGTCGAGGTCGACGATGCTGCGATGCAACTCGGGGTCCTGCACGGGCCGCAGGGCCTCGATGACTTGAGCTTCGGTGACGGGCACTGAGGTGGCCTCCTGGCCTCCGGGGATTTCTCCTATCCGGATAGGTAGAATACTGGCGTGGTTGAAGAAGGCCTCACGGCGGCCGAGTTCTCCGCAGCCGTCATGGCCGTCACCAGCGCCTTCGGCGATCCCACGCGCCGCGAGATCTACCTGTTCGCACGCGAGACAGACGCCGGTGTCACGGCCTCGGAGGTCGCCGAGCGCTTCGAGTTGCACCCCAACGTCGCCCGCCACCACCTCGACAAGCTGGCGGCCGGTGGGTATCTCGAGGTCGCGGTCGTGCGCGCCGAGCACGCGGCCGTCGGGCGGCCGTCGAAGCGCTACCGGGCCACCGCGAAGGCCATGGGGTTGGAGTTCCCGGCGCGCCGCGACGACCTCTTGGTCACGCTGCTCGGCCGGGCGCTGGAGCTTGTCCCGCGGGCCAAGGCCGAGGCCATGGCCGAGGCCGTCGGCATCGACTACGGCCGCGCGCTGGCCGCGTCGATGGCGCCGGGCGACGGACACCGTTCGTTCCAGGCCGCGCTGCACGCCGTCGCCGACGCGCTCACTGCCCACGGGTTCGCGGCCCACGCCGAGGCCCGGCCCGGGTCGTTGGCGATCATCGCCGAGCAGTGCCCGTTCGGCGATGCCGCCGTGCAACACCCGGTGATCTGCGCCGTCGACCGCGGCATCGTGAAGGGCATGCTCGCCGGCCTGTACGGCGACACCGTCCCCCACACCGAGGCGTCGCGCCCCCAGGGCGACGACGTCTGCGTCACCGCGATCTAGGTGTGACACCCGGCTTTTTGGAGGATTTCTGGCCTCTGGGGTCGGTAGATCTCCAAAAAGCGGCGGCGCGCTGATGCGGCACTACCTCGACCACGCGTCGACGTCGCCGGCGCGGCCCGAGGTGGTGGAGGCCATGGTGCCGTGGTTGGCGAACGCGGCCGATCCCGGACGCGTCCACACCGAGGGCCGGCTGGCCCGGGGCGCGGTGGAGTCGGCACGGGAGAGCGTTGCTGCTCTGTTGGGCGCGCGGTCCCGGGAAGTGGTCTTTACGAGCGGTGCCACCGAGGCGATCAATGCCGCGGTGTGGGGGGCCGTCGAGCGCGGGTCGCACATCGTGTGCCCGGTCGTCGAGCACTCGGCGGTGCGCGACGCGGCGGCTCGCTACGACGTGAGTTGGGTCGGCGTCGATCACCTCGGTCGGGTCGACGCCGACGAGGTCATTGCCGCCATCGGGCCCGACACCGCGCTCGTCAACCTGCAGTGGGCCAACCACGAGGTGGCGACGCTCCAGCCCGTCGCGGCCGTCGTCGCCGAATGCCGGGAGCGCGGGGTGCTCGTGCACGTCGACGCTGCGCAGGCGGTGGGCCACGTGCCCGTCGACTTCGGGGCATTGGGCGCCGATCTGCTGTCGGTAAGCGCCCACAAGTTCGGGGGCCCGCAAGGCGTGGGCGCGTTGCTGGTCCGGCGGGGGCTACGGCTCCGGCCACTGCTGGTCGGCGGCGAGCAGGAGCGGGCCCGGCGGGCGGGCATGGAGAACGTGGCCGCCATCGCCGGCTTCGGCGCGGCCGCCGATGTGGTGTCACAGGCGGGACGACTCGAAGCTGAGGCTGACGTCGCCCGCGCCCAGACAGCGCGCGTCGTCGAGAACGTGCCCAACGGCGTCGTCACCTACGGGGACACCGACGTACGTCTCCCCCACCTCGTGTGCCTTGGCGTCGAGGGTGTCGAGGCGGAGGCGGTGCTGCTGGGACTCGACCAGGCCGGGATCGCCGCCCACTCGGGCAGCGCGTGCTCGTCCGAGTCGCTGGAGCCCTCACCGGTGCTCGAGGCCATGGGCGTCGACGCCGAGCGTTCGCTGCGCGTGTCGGTGGGCTGGTCGACCACCGACGACGACATCGACGCCATCTTGGGCGCCCTGCCGGACGTCGTCAGCCGTCTACGGGCCCTCGGAGCGACCGACCGTTGAGCGACAGGTTTCCGCAAGACTTCGAGGCCTCCTACCAGGGCGAGAAGCCGCCGTGGGACATCGACCGCCCCCAGGGGGCGCTGGCCGCGGTCGCCGACCAGTTCTCGGGCCGCTTCCTCGACGTCGGGTGCGGCACCGGCGAGCACGCCTTGCTGGCCGCCTCCCGCGGGCTCGATGTCGTCGGGGTCGACGCCGCTCCCACGGCCATCGCCCGCGCCCAGGAGAAGGCACGTGAGCGGGGTCTCTCGGCGCGGTTCCTGGTGGCCGACGCTCTCGAGCTTGGTGCCCTCGGTCAAGAGTTCGACACCGTCGTCGATTGCGGGCTCTTCCACGTGTTCGACGACGACGCCCGGGCACGGTACGTGCGCAGCCTGGCCGACGCGGTCTCGCCGGGCGGCCACGTCTTCGTGCTGTGCTTCAGCGACCGTCAGCCCGGGGACTGGGGGCCGCGCCGCATCAGCGAAGAAGAACTGCGGACGAGCTTCGTCGATGGCTGGCGCGTCGATTCCGTCGAGCCGACAGTGCTGAGCGTGACGTTCTCTCCTGAGGACATACAGGCGTGGCGGGCGATGATCACGAGGCGGCCCGCTTCCTAAGCCACTCCTCCCATTTGAGTTCGCCAGTCACGCCGTCGGCGAGCAGATGGTTGCCGTCGACGAAGTCACGAAGGAACCACACTGCGGGAACCGGTACGAGCACGGCGCGCTTGCCGGCGACGCGGCTGCGGATGTCGTTCATCTTCTTGATAGTGAGCACCTGAGGACCGCCGACATCGGGCGCGCGTCCGGTCGGTCCAGCGTCGACGAGGCTCACCAACGCGTCAGCCACCTCGCCGCCGTCGACCGGCTGGAACGGGGTGCGCCTCGGCATGGTGACGACGCGCATGCCCAGGACGCGATCGAGCAGGTCGTGGAACTGCGTCGCCCGCAGAACTGTCCAGCGAGCGCCCGACTGCTCCACGACCTGCTCCGCCTCCCACTTGGCCTTGTAGTACGGGAGGCGGTGCTGATCGACACCCACGATCGACACATAGATGAGGTGGGCGCCCACCTTGCCGGCCGCCTGGGCAACGTGGCGCGTGCCGCCCACCTCCGTCGACCGGAACCGGCGCAGGTTGGTGGCGGCGTGGATCACCGTGTCGCAGCCCGCAACCGCAGAGTCGATCCCTTCGCCCGTCCGGACGTCGCCCCTGACGGCGTCGGGCCCCGACGCGTGCCGAGAGAGCCGGCGCACCTCGTGACCACGAGCGACGAGCCGAGGTACGAGGTACGACCCGAGCACGCCCGTCCCACCGGTCACGAGAATCTTTGCCACGTGTGCTCCGCACCTTATGGAGCCGCCTCCGGCGGCGCGTCATTCTTTTTCGAGCAGTCGACGTGCGAGCTTCGCTCGCCGCCGCCAGCTCATACCCTCGTTCGTAGGATGGATGCGTTCGAGGCACTCGACCAGTCCCGCGTCGAGTTCAGGCGGGTGCTGGCGGGTGTCGGACACGAGCACTGGGAGCTGGCCACGCCATGCGAGGAGTGGGACGTCCGCGAGCTCGTCAACCACGTCCTCGGCGGCAACGTCCGCTACACGATGCTGCTGCACGGCGCCGCGGCTGACGAGATGGCCGCGACAAGAGCGGTCGACCACATCGGAAACGACGCCCTGGCGTCCTTCGACAAGTCTGCGGCCGACGTCGTGGTGGCGTTCGAGGAGCCAGACGCGCTGGAGCGGACAGTGCATCACCCCGCCGGCGATCGCAGCGGCTTCGATCTGTTGTGGCTGCGGGTCGCCGAGTGGACCATCCACGCCTGGGACCTGGCTCGGGCCATCGGCGGCGACGAGACCCTCGACCCCGACCTGGTCGACACCCTCCTCGCCCGCCTCGAGGAGCACGGCACCGGCCTCGAGTCAGGCGGCTACTACGCCGAGCCGTCGGCGACCCAAGTCGACGCCCCGGCCCAA
>DASZJL010000229.1:0-2594 GCA_035948135.1 Acidimicrobiales bacterium
CTCGAGGGCGACAAGGACGAGATCATGGCCCGCCTGCTGAAGGAACGTGCCCCGCACTATGCGGAGGTCGCCGACGCGGTGATCGATGTCGACCATCTCACACCCGACCAGGTCGCGGACCGGGTGCTCGCCGCGGCCGGCATCGCGACCTCTGAGTCACACGCGACACCCTCGAACTGAGCACCACCATGCACGCCCTCTCCGTCGATCTCGCCGAACGCTCGTACCCGGTCCTCGTCGGCCCTGGCGCGCGCCACGAGGTCGGGCGCTTCCTTCCGCCCTCGGCCAAGTCGGCCGTGATCGTCACCCAGGAGGCGATCAAGCAGGCGGGCTGGGTCGACGGCCTGAATCCGGGGGTGCCCTCCGAGCTCTTCCTCATCCCCGACGGCGAGGATGCCAAGACGCTCGCCACGGTCGAGACACTGACGCGCCATTTCGCCAACGCCGGCCTCTCGCGGGCGGACGTCGTCATCGCCGTGGGCGGCGGCATCGTCACCGACGTCGCCGGCTTCGCCGCCGCGACGTTTCACCGCGGGACGGCGTACGTGAACGTCGCCACCTCGCTGCTCGCGCAGGTCGACGCTGCCATCGGCGGCAAGACCGGCGTGAACCTGCCCGAGGGCAAGAACCTGGTGGGCGCCTTCTGGCAGCCGAACGCGGTGTTGTGCGACACCGAGACCCTGGCCACGCTCCCGCCCCGGGAATGGGCCTGCGGCCGGGGCGAGGTCGCGAAGTACGCGTTCCTGGGCGATGCGCCGACGGCCGATCAACCGATCGAGGAACAGGTGGCACGGTGCGTCGGCATCAAGGCGGCCGTCGTGGCCGACGACGAGCGTGAGGGCGGTCGCCGCATGATCCTGAACTACGGCCACACGTTGGCGCACGCGCTCGAGGGCGCGGCCTTGTCCGAGCACCACGAGTGGGACGTGCGCCATGGTGAGGCCGTGGCCATCGGCCTGCTCTTCGCCGCGCTCCTGGCCCGGTGGCGGGGTCGCATCGACGAGGCGCGCGTCGAGGAGCACCTCAGGGTGATCGGCAGCTTCGACCTTCCGACCGAACTGCCGCCGGACGCAGACGCGGGGGAGCTGCTCGGGTTCATGGCCCGCGACAAGAAGGCACAGCACGACCTCACCTTCGTGCTCGACGGCCCCAACGGCGTGGAGCCCGTGCGGGGCGTGGGCGCCCCCGACGTGGTCGCTACCCTGGCGGCCATGGGTGCGCGCCGATGAGCCGGGTCCTTCTACTTTCTGGTCCCAACCTGAACCTGCTCGGTGAACGCGAGCCCGACATCTACGGGACGGCCACCCTCGACGACCACGTCAAGCGCGCCGAGGCCACTGCCGCCGCCCAGGGCCTCGAGCTCCGGCACATCCAGTCGAACCACGAGGGCGAGCTGATCGACGCGGTGCACGCCGCCCGCGGCACCACCGACGCCTTGATCATCAACGCGGGCGCGCTCAGCCACACCTCGTGGTCGCTCCACGATGCCGTCGCCGCCTTCGACGGTCCCGTCGTCGAGCTACACATCTCGAACCCGGCCGCCCGCGAGCCCTTCCGCCACACGTCGGTGCTGGCGCCTGTCGCGAACGGTGTCGTCGCCGGGTTCGGTGGGCTGGGTTACGAACTGGCCGTCGACGCCGTCGCCGCGCTGTTGAAGGGAGATGAGGCATGAGCACCACCAATCCCTACTCGCCGTCCACCGCAGCCCTACCACCACTGACGGTGACCGGCCGCATCGATCGCCTGCGCGCCGCCTTCGACGAGCACGAGATCGACGCCCTCGTCGTGACGACGTTGCCCAACGTCCGCTACCTGACCGGCTTCGCCGGCTCGGCCGGCGTCCTGACCGTCACCCGCGACAGGGCGCTGCTCACGACGGACGGCCGCTACCGCACGCAGTCCGCCGAGCAGGTGGACAAGACCGGTGCGGCCGCGCAGGTCGACATCACCATCGGCCCGGTGGCGGAACAGCGCAAGGCGGCCCAGACGCTTCTCACCGACCCCGCCAAAGCGATCGCCCGCATCGGCCTCGAGGCCGACCAGGTCTCGTGGAGTGCGCAGCGCACGTGGGCGGACCTCCTCGGCGAAGACCGGCTCGTCGCCACGTCGAACACGGTCGAGGCGCTCCGAGAAGTGAAGGACGCCGCCGAGATAGCCCGGATGGAGCACGCTGCCGCCATCGCCGACGCGGCGCTGTTCGACACGCTCCCGCTCATGAGCCAGGGCGTAACCGAGGAGCACTTCGCCCTCGAGCTCGATACTGCCATGCGCCGTCACGGCGCCGAGAGCACCGCCTTCGAGACGATCGTCGCCGCGGGCGAGAACTCGGCCAAGCCGCACCACCACCCAGGCGGGCGCACCATCGCGCACGGCGACCCGGTCGTGGTGGACTTCGGCGCCACGTTCGAGGGCTACCGCTCCGACATGACGCGCACGTTCTGCGTCAACGAGGACCCCACCGGCGAGCTCGCTCGCATTTTTGAAGTCGTCCAAACATCCCAAGCGGCCGGCGCCCGAGCGGTGAGGCCGGGCATAAGCGTCAAAGAGATCGACGACGTCTGCCGCCGGATCATCGCCGATGCCGGCTGGGCCGA
>DASZJL010000230.1:0-10642 GCA_035948135.1 Acidimicrobiales bacterium
CAGACGCACGAGTTGGGTGGCGGTCCGCGTGGCGGGGTCGGGGCTGATGACCTCGGTCGGCTTCCAGCGGTCGAGACCGCCGTCGGCCGTGAGGGCCATGAGGAGGCTGACATCGGCTTCGTCGCGATAGATCGGCTTCCAGCCCGGAAGCCACAGGGGCCCGCCATAGCGGCTGGCGTCACCGTGCACACCGTTGTGAACGGCGCGGACACCGGCGGCGGCCAACTGGTCGACGAGGGCGGTCATCGGTGTGAGCGGCGTGCCGACGCTGCGGGGTTGGGACGCCAGGTAGGCGGCGTATTCGGGCGTGGCCAGGAGGGGGTCGCCGCCGCCGACCAGCCACAGAGCGTCGACGGAGCCGTCGGCCGCAGGCGGCGCGGACGCGGCCACCGTTGTCTCGAAGCGGTAGTCGGGGCCCAGGCGGTCGAGGGCGGCCACTGCCACCAAGAGCTTCTGGGTGGACGCCGGTGCGAGCGCCAGGTCGCCGGCGCGCGCGTACACGGGCGTGGACCCGTCGCGGACGACCAGGCAGCTGCGGACGCCGCCCAGCGCGGCCTCGAGACGGGCCGTCAGCCTGGTGACAGGGTCGGTGGCGACCGGCGTGGTCACAGGCGCCGGGCGGGCCACGGCTGAGGTCGACGTCGGCGGCGGGGGCGGCAGCGTCGTGGGGTCGGGGGCGACGGTGGTCGACGTGCTGGTCGTGGGCACGGACCGAACGAGGGCGGCCGAGCGGGCGGCGGTCGGGTGCAGGACCAGCACGGCGCTCGAGGCGATCGTTTCCGCCGCGATGAGGACAGCCAACAGCCGCACCGCCCAGGAGAACCGTCCTCCCCCCATCGTCGTCAGGGTAGAGGCAGTTAGGCCAGGCGACGACGTCGGGGGCGCGGCGAGGGCCGGGCCTCGACGTCGTCGAAGCGCAGCGGCAGAGGCTCGACCGTCTCGCCGGCGGGCATGGCCTGCGACGGCGGCTCCAGCCCGTACTTCACCAGCAGGGCCTGGTAGTCACGCTGGTAGAAGATCTTCACCTTGACGTCGGGATACTGCTCGCGCAGCCTGCGCACCTTCCGGTTCTTCTTGGTGACCAGCTTCTGGTTGAGCGTGGTGATCTCGATGTACAGGTCGTAGGCGGGCAGGTAGAAGTCGGGGCTGAACGCCTGGACGGGGTTCCCCTCGCTGTCACGTTCGAGAATGAACGTGCGGGGCTCGTACTCCCACGCGATGTTGTAGAAGTCGAGGAGCTTGGCGAACTGCCGCTCGGAGTTGTGCGCGAAGCGCGTGACCTCGTGCGGCTGGGGACCGGCGTCCGCGGGCGAGGGCAGGGTCAACCTCCGCCGCTCGCCGCCTTGGCGGGCGTGGCCGCGTCGGTCTTGGCCGCCGCCGGGCGCAGTTCGTGGATCGCGATGTCAAGGTCGTCGACGACGGGGCCCAAGGCAACGATGCTGAGCACGCCTTGGCCTTTGCGCATGAGGTCGATGACTTCGCCATCGCTTTTGGCCAGCACGGGGTGGGACCCGTCCATCACGAGGTTGGCGGAGGCGATGTCTTCGCCGAGGTTCTCGCGGATGTACTCGATGGCCCGGCGCGCCAGCTGCAGCGAGACGCCCGCGTCGAGCAGGTTCTTGATGACTTTGAGCTCCACGAGGTCGCGGTAGGAGTAGCGGCGCTGGGTGCCGCTGCCCTTGGCGTCGGCGATCGACGGCCGAATCAGGTCGGTGCGGGCCCAGTAGTCGAGCTGGCGATAGGTGATGCCAACGATCTTGCAGACCTGCGGCCCACGGAAACCTTCTTCGGCCATGCCTCAGCCTCCCCCCGCCCGCCGGGTGTGTGACAGGCGCGTAGTTACATCGGTGTAGAGCCCACAGGGTACGACCACCGGATATCCACAGTCAACGACGGCCCTGACCAGGGCGTTAGGAGGCTCTGTCGTTCTTAACTGGCAAAATCCTCGGGGTTGACGCCCTCGAGGAATTCCCGGAACTTCTCCACCTCTTCTTCGTCCTCGTCGTCGCTCACGACCACGGCCGCCTCGTCGAGGACGGCCTCGTTGGCGAAGATCGGCGTGCCGAGGCGGGCGGCCAGGGCGATGGCGTCGGACGGGCGGCTCGACACCGTGTGCCGCGACCCGTTGGAAGCCATCTCGATCTCGGCGTAGAAGGTGCCATCGCGCAACTCGGTGATCACGATGCGCTCGACGCCGATGCCCAACTCCATGAGGAGGTCGCGCATCAGGTCGTGGGTCATCGGCCGCTGGGTCACCACGCCCTGGAGGGCGAAGGCGATGGCTGTCGCCTCGACCGCACCGATGAAGATGGGCAGCACCCGGTGTTCGCCGTCGGCTTCGCGCAGCAGCACGATCGGGTTGTTGGTAGGCAACTCCACCCGCACGCCAACCAGGTGCATCTCCACCATCAAGTCCAACCTACCCCGCGTAGAGGGCGTCAACGTAGGCGTCCGGGTCCCTCTGGAGGAGGTTGAGGTCGCCGGCGATCACCCGATCCAAGTTGCGGTAGCGCTCGGCGAAGTCGAGGCCGTAACCGAGCACGAAGTGGTCCCCGATCTCGAAACCGACGAACTCCATCGGTGTCGGAACGATGCGGCGCACCGCCCTGTCGAGCAGCGTGCAGGCCGCCACCGAACGGGCGTCGCGGCGGCGCAGCTCGCCCAAGAGGTAGGTGAGCGTGAGTCCGGTGTCGACGATGTCCTCCAGGATCACCACGTCCCGACCTGACACGTCGAGGTCGAGGTCTTTGATGATCCGCACTCGCCCGCTCTCGGGTGCGTACGAGGAGATCGACATGAAGTCGACCTCGGGCACGATCGTCATCTCGCGCAGCATGTCGGCCAGAAAGGGGATGCTCCCCTTGAGCACCGCCACCAGCACCACGCCGTCCTCGTAGGCCGCCGAGATCTCCCCCGCCAGCCTGCGCACCGCGCTCTTCAGCTCATCAGCCGAGATGAGCGTCGGTGCCTCCACCTACTCCTCGAGGTAGTCGCGAAGGGCGTTGCGGAGCATGGCACTGCGAAGCTGCTGACCCAGGCGGGCCAGCTCGGCCAGTGTCTCGCTGGCCTGGCGCCGGGCGTCGGGGTTGCGCTGCTTGAGCATCGGCATGACGACCTGTTCGAAGAAGCCGGCCTCCCGCTCGGCGGCCGTCTTGTACATCCGCAGGTGGCGGGCCTCGACGCCGAACTTCATGAAGCCGGCGGCGACGTGGGCGGCGGCAAGCGCGTCGTCCTCGTAGTACGCCGTACCGCCGACGGTGCGGCTGGAGATCAGGCCGAAGCGCTCCAGGTCCTTGAGGTCTCCCGGCTCGAGGCCACAGCTCGCCGCAAGCTCCTGCAGCGTCAGGCTGGTTCCCGACCGCGGCGGGGCCAGCGGCTCGGGGTCGTCGGCGACTGCCGCGGCCGCGGCAACGGCGACGCCACCACCGCCCGCGGCCTGGTCGTCTCCCCCACCCTCGCTCTCCGGTTCGCCAATCAGGCGGCCTTTGATGACCTTGAGGGGCAGGAAGTGCTCGCGCTGCTGGCGCAGGATCCAGCGCAGACGGGCCACGTCGTTGTCGTAGAACTTGCGGTACCCCGACGGCGTCCGCTCGGGGTCGAGCAGGCCCTGGCTCTCGAGGAAGCGGATCTTGGAGATGGTGACGTCGGGGAACTCGTCCTTGAGCAGGGTGAGCACCTCACCAATGGACAGGTAGGGCCTGGTCGCCACGTGTCGGCCTAGCCCTCCCCGCCCGTTCCCGAGAAGAAGACGAGCTTGAACTTGCCGATCTGCAGCTCGTCGCCGTTGCTCAGCGGGGCGTCACTCTCGATGCGCTCCCGGTTGAGGTAGGTGCCGTTGAGGGAGCCGACGTCACGGAGGCGGTAGCCGTCACCGCTGTGCACGACCTCGGCGTGGCGGCGGGAGACGGTCACGTCGTCGAGGAAGATGTCGCTGTCGGGGTGACGACCGGCCTTGGTCACGTCGTTTTCGAGGACGAACTTCGACCCTGCGTTCGGACCTCGCTTGACGACGAGCATGCCGATGCTCCCGGGCAGCTCGTCGAGGGTGACGGTGAGCTCGTCTTCGGCCTCACCCGCGGCCTCGACGGGCATGAACGTGATCGTGGTGTCGTCGCCGTGGGGGCTGAGGGCAGCGCCGCACGACGAGCAGAAGTTCGCGCCCGGAGGATTTCGGTGCCCGCACTGATTGCAGTACACGACGCCTAAACCCTACCTATCGACACCTAGGCCTCGGTGAGCTTGCGGTAGCCCTCGGCGTCCAGCAGAGCGTCGAGCGACGCATCGCCCGCGGGATCGATGACGCAGATCCAGCCCTCGCCGTAGGGGTCCTCGTTGAGGCGCTGTGGCGCGTCGCCGAGCTCGCCGTTGACTTCGACGACGGTGCCCGACACCGGCGCGTAGATGTCGGACACCGACTTGGTGGACTCGACCTCCCCGAGGGCGCCACCGGCCTCGAGTGACGCGCCGAGCTCGGGCAGCTGAACGAACACCACGTCGCCGAGGGCGTCCTGAGCGAAGTCGGTGATGCCGACGCGGATCTTCCCGTCCTCGAGGCGCGCCCACTCGTGGTCGTTCGTATAGCGGCGATCATCCGGGACGTTCACAGGTGCGCCGCCTTCGGCGGCTGCCCGTGAACGGGCGTGCTGTCACATTGGTTCGCTCGCTGGCGCTCACTCACGGGCCAGGAAGCTACAGGCTCAGCGCTATCGAAGCATCTGGCGGATGCGGCGGGCGTACTCCTGGGAGAGACCGCGGGCCTCGGCGTCGCTGTCGGCCTCGGCCCAGATGTGGGTGATCGGCTCCTCGGGGTCGGGAAGCACGAGCACCCAGCCGTCGTCGTGGAGGATCTTGACGCCGTCGACCATCACCATCTCGCGGTCCTTGATCCGCTCGACAAGGGTCCGCATGACCAGGCCCTTCTGCTCCCACGGCGTCACCACGCTGTCGTGCACGATCGAGACGCGCGGCAGCCCGGCGACGATCTTGGAGAGACGCATGCCTGACCGGGCCAGCAGCTCGAGGACGTTGACGAACGCGGCGGTGGCGTCGTAGGCGGGCAGGAAGCGGGGGAAGATGAACCCGCCCTCCTGACTGGCCGCGAAGTCGACGCCGCCCGACGCCGCCACTTCCATCAGGTGGGGCGCCGACAGCTTGGTCCACGTGATCCGGGCCCCCGCGGCCTCGGCGATGCGCTCCGCTTCGCGGCTGACCGCCACGGGCAGGGCGATGTGCGCATTCTCGGTGGTGGACGTCACCAGCGTGAGCATCGACAGCAGGGCCTCGTCGTTGGAGAGCACATGGCCCTCGTCGTCGATGAGCGTGATCCGCTCGCCGTCGGGATCGATCACCGCGCCCAGACGGGCGTTGGCGGCCCGCACGAGCTCGGCGACCCGTGCCGCGTGGGCCCCCACGTCGAACGCGGCCGCGCCTGCGGTCTGCGCGTACGGGTTGACGCTCAGGACGTCGGCACCCAGCTTGGAGAGCACGTTCGGCATCACGAACGAGGTGGTCCCGTAGGCGTAGTCGACGACCACCTGGTGGCCGGCGGCCCGGATGGCGTGGGCGTCGACGGTGCGCATGAGGGCGGCCGTGTAGTACTCGATCGCGTGTGGCGGGAAGGCGATGTCGCCGATGTCGGCTGCGAACGCCCGGCGGAAGTCCTGGCGGTGGTAATAGCGCTCGATCTTGCGCTGGGTGGTTTCGTCGATGTCGGTGCCGTCGGCGTCGAAGAAGCGGAGCACGACCGACTGAGGGTCGTCGGGCACCAGACGCACGGTGATCCCGCCCTGCGCCCGCTCGGACCGGACCTGGAACCGGGTGACGGGGATGGGCGCCACCTCGAGGTCGTCGACGTTGATGCCCGCCGCGTTGAGGCCGGCCATCATCGCCCGCTTCAGGGCCCGGGCGGCACGGCTCGAGTCCCGTGAGATCGTGACCGTCGAACCCTTCTTGAGGGTGGTGGCGTAGGCCATCGCCACCTCGACCGCCAGCTCGGGAGTGACGTCGACGTTGGCCAGGCCGGCAACGCCCGTGCGTCCGAACAGGCTGCGGGCTCCCCGCGATTCCCAGATGATCGACGAGTTGACGATGG
This sequence comes from Acidimicrobiales bacterium, assembly GCA_035948135.1. Lineage (GTDB taxonomy): Bacteria > Actinomycetota > Acidimicrobiia > Acidimicrobiales > AC-14 > CADDZP01. Next base: position 6,092 of record DASZJL010000230.1, read on the forward strand.
CGCCCGGCTCGACGGTCTTGAAGGGATAGATCTTGACGCCCGGGTTGATGACGGCGTGCTCCCCGACGTAGCAGTCGTCGCCGAGCACGACGCCCTCTTCACAGCGCGCGCCCTGGCGCAGGTCGGAGGAGCGGCCGATCACGCAGCCTCGTAGGCGCACGCCGTTTCCGAGGTAGGCGTTGTCGTGGATCACCGAGCGCTCGATGAACGACTCATCGCGCACGACGACGTTGGACCCGAGGACGCAGTACTCGTGCAGGTGGGCGCCCGCCTCCACCTTGCAGTAGTCACCGATCACCGCAGGGCCGTCGATCGTCGCATCGGGGTCGAGCTCGGCGCCCTCGCCCAGCCAGACCCCCTCACTCAGCCGGAACCCGGGTACGTCGACGGTGACCTTCCCGTCGAGCACGTCGCGGTGGGCCCGGACGTAGGCCTCGAGGTTGCCGACGTCCTCCCAGTAGCCCTCGGCCACGTACCCATAGAGCGGTGCCCCGTCGGCCAGCAGCTTGGGGAAGACGTCGCCCGAGAAGTCGCTCGACTCCCCCGCCGGAATGGCGTCGAAGATCTCGGGCTCGAGCACGTAGATGCCGGTGTTGATGGTGTCGCTGAACACCTGGCCCCACGTCGGCTTCTCGAGGAACCGCTCGATCGAGCCGTCGTCGCGGGTGATGACGATGCCGAACTCGAGCGGGTTCTCCATGGCCTTCAGGCCGATGGTGGCGAGGGCCTTGCTCTCGTCGTGGAATTTGACGATCTCGCTGAGGTCGAAGTCGGTGAGCACGTCGCCGGAGATGACGAGGAAACGCTCGGTGAGCTCCTGGCGGGCGTTGAGCACCGACCCCGCCGTGCCGAGGGGCGTCTCCTCGGTGGCGTACACCATGCGCACACCGAACTCCGAGCCGTCGCCGAAGTAGGTGCGGATGGCCTGCGGGAGGAACGCGAGGGTGACGACGATCTCGTCGAACCCGTGCTCCTTCAGCAGCCGCACGATGTGCTCCATCATCGGCCGGTTAGCCAGCGGCAACATCGGCTTCGGCTGGTTTGACGTCAGGGGTCGCAGGCGGGTGCCTTCACCGCCCGCCATGATCACAGCCTTCATCCTGCCGACGAGGGTAGTCCTCGCTCTCTGAGCGCTTGACGGGCCAGCGGCACGTAGGTGATGGCTGCGTACCACGCCAGGACGAGGGCGGGAATGGCGCAGCACCAGGCGAGGAACTCGGCCAGCTTGTGGGGAGAGAAACCCTGGTCGTGGCCCATAAGGAACAGGGGGAAGGCGAACATCAGTCCGAACGTCCCGGCCTTGCCCGCCCACTGCACGTCGATACGCCGCGCGCCGAGGGCGGCCAACACCAGAAAGGCGCCGGCGACGAGGACCTCCCTCACCAGGGTCGCCCACGCGATCACCGGCGGCACCGAGCCGTCGATGAGGATGGCGGTCACGCCGACGATCAGCAGCACGCGGTCAGCGAGCGGGTCGAGCACCTTGCCGACCGTCGAGACCTGGTGGAAGTGGCGGGCGACGTAGCCGTCCACGAAGTCGGTCGCCCCCAGGGCGCCGAGCAGGAAGGCGGCCTCGGCTCGCTTCTGCTGGTCGAACAACAGCCAGAGGAAGATCGGCACGCACAGGAGGCGCACGACCGTCACCACGTTGGGGACGGTGAGGATGCGGTCTTCGCCCGGCTCGCCCATCAGGTCGAAGGCTACGGTCCAACGCCATGGACCTGCTGCTCGTGCGCCACGGCTTGCCCGAGCGCGTCGAGGGTGCCGACGGTCCCGCTGATCCTGTCTTGACCGACGAAGGACGGCGCCAGAGCGAGCAGCTGGCCGACTGGCTGGCGCACGAACACCTCGACCACCTCATGAGCAGCACACTCCGGCGGGCCCGGCAGACGGCGGCGCCCGTCGCGGAGCGGCTCGGGCTCGACGTCGAGCCGGTGCAGGGGCTCAGTGAGTTCGACGCCGACGCCGACAGCTACATCCCCATCGAGGAGCTCCGCCAGGCTCGCGACCCCCGCTTCCTCGCAATCGTGGAGGGGCGATGGGACGAGCTCGGTTCGAGTGTCGACCCCACCGCCTTCGCCGACCTGGTGCACACGACGATCGAGGGCGTTATCGAGCGCTTCGCCGGGCATCGGGTCGCCATCGTGTGCCACGGCGGGGTGATCAACCTCTACTTGGGGCGCATCCTCGGGGTGGACCGTCCCCTCTGGTTCGAGCCTGGCTACACGTCGATCAGCCGGGTGGCGGCGTCACGCGCCGGACACCGCACGATCGTCACCCTCAACGAGACGGCGCATCTCATCGCGACAAGAGCTCGTTGACGAGGCGACGGCCTTCGGGGCTCATTTTCTCCAGCGTCTTCTCGACGATGTCCGCCAGCTTCTCCTCGTCGACGCGGGTCGAGAATTCGGCCAGCTGGTCCTCCACGAAGACCAGGCAGAGGGCGTCCTCGAAGGTCTGCACCTCGGGGTCGTGGGCCAGGTTGCGCTTCCGGACGATGTCCTGCACGCGCCCGATCGTGACGTCGTCGTAGCCCTCGCCCGAGAGGATGGCGGCGACGTCGGCGGCGTGGGCTTGCTGCAGGTCACGACGCCAGCGCAGATAGCCGGCTCGCCCGTCGGGATAGGAGCTGCGGGGTATGGCCCACCGGCGGATGTGATGCGCCCGCGCCGCCAGGAGCAGCGCTTCGCTGGCGTCGGGGCGAAGACGGCGCACCCACGTGGTCGCCAGCTCGCTGTGGCGCAGCTCCTTGTCATGCGGGTCGTCGGCGTTGGCCGCGTCGATAGCGGCGATGGCGCGTTGGAAACGCCCGTCGTTCACGCGCCGAGCGTATGGCGACGTCAGCTGGCGACGAGGACTTCGCGGCCGGCGCGCATGAGGCCGTCGACGGCGTCGGCGGTCAGGGGGGCGGCGAAGTAGAAGCCCTGCACGTAGTCGCACCCGAGCTGCTGCAGGCGGGCCAGCTCATCGGCGCTCTCGACGCCCTCGGCGACGGTCGTCAGTCCCAGGGCGTGGGCCATCTTGATGATGGCCTGGGCGATGGCCGCATCCTCGGCCCCGGCGGTCAGGCCCTGCACGAACGACTTGTCGATCTTCACCGAATCCAGCGGGAACTGGCGCACGTAGCCGACCGACGAGTACCCGGTGCCGAAGTCGTCGACGGCCAGGCGGACACCGAGCTCACGGACCTTGCCCAGCTCGCGGCGCACCCTGTCGACGTCCTCGATCAGCGCCGCCTCGGTGATCTCCAGACAGAGCTGGCGCGGGTTCGCACCTGTCGTCTCCAGGGCGCGGTGCACGGTGGCGGCGAAGTCGGGCTGGGCCAGCTGGCGCGGAGCGACGTTCACCGAGACGGTCAGGTCGGCGCCCGGTGGGCCCGAGCGGCGCCAGACAGCCGCCTGACGGCACGCCTCTTCGAGCACCCACGCCCCCACCCCGACGATGAGCCCGGTCTCCTCGAGGAGAGGGACGAAGTCATCGGGCTGCACCTGGCCCCGGAGGGGGTCTTCCCATCGCAGCAACGCCTCGACGCCGACCATTTGCCCGTTGGTCGTGGACACCAGCGGTTGATACCGGAGCCGGAACTGGCCGAGGCGCAGGGCGGCGCGCAGGCGCTGGACGAGCTCGTCACGGTTGGCGTGCGCAGCGCGCGTCGAACGGTCGAGCAGCACATGGTGGCCGGGGCCCGAGGCCTGGGCCCGCAGTAGGGCGGCCTCCGCGTCACGCTGCAACTCGCTGGCGGACTCGATCTCGCTGTCGTTGAGGGCGAGGCCGACGCACGCCGTGAGCCACAGCTTCTCGCCGTCGACGTCGAAGGGGCGCACAAGCGCCTGGCGCACGCGGTCGGCGACCTGGTCGGCGTGGCGCCCGTCGTAGAGGTTCGGGCAGAGGACGGCGAACTGGTCGCCCGCCATGCGTACGAGCAGGTCGTCCGGTCCGAGCACGGCGTGCAGTCGCTCGGCGATCGACGCCAGGACGTCATCGCCGGCACGGTGGCCGTAGCTCACGTTCACCAGTCGGTAGTGGTCGACGTCGATCACGAGCACGCCGACGCGGCCGCGGCCGGGGCGGTCGAGCTCTTCTTGCAGGCGCTGCTGGAACACGACGCGGTCGGGAAGGCCGGTGAGGGCGTCACGGTGCGCCCAGCGGGCGGCGCCGTCTCTGTCGGCCGTCACCTCGCGCCAGCGTCGGTAGCCGAAGAGCAGCAGGGCCAACGCGATGAGGCCGAGCAGGAGCATTGGCTCCTGGAGGCGAGTGGCATCGGCCGGGGAGGCGAACAGGCGACCAGGAATGCCGAAGCGCATCGCCACGAAGAACATGGCCGCCACCCCTGCGGCCAGGCAGCCGAGGTCGGCCGCTGCCCACCACCCACGGTCGTTCCGTCCTGCCATCGCCCCTCCTCGCCAGACCGTCCCCAGCCGGCAGTCGCCCGGTGCAGTCGATCCCCCCTGCAACATCCATGCCGGATGGGCAGTCGACACCGCATGTCCTGTTTGAGGTGAGTCTGCGGGATGAGCGCAGGAGGCACCATGACTCAGTGTGCTCATTTGC
>DASZJL010000231.1:0-10074 GCA_035948135.1 Acidimicrobiales bacterium
CCCCCCTGCGCCGTCGCGACGACGTCGACCCGCTTGTCGTCGAGGGCGTGACGGTCCGGTTCGGAGGGATCACCGCGGTCGACGACGTGTCGCTCACCGTGGGCCGCGGGGAGATCGTCGGCCTGATCGGTGGAAACGGCGCCGGCAAGTCGACGCTGCTCAATGCGATCTCCGGCCACGTCCGACCCCAGGAGGCCCGCATCGTCGTCTATGGCGAGGACGTCGCCGGGCTGGCGCCGGAGTACCGGCCGTTCCTCGGCCTGGGCCGGACGTTCCAGGACGCCCGGCTCTTCCCCGGCCTCACCGTGCTCGAGACCGTCATGGCCGCCGCCGATCGCGAGGCGCGCGGGGGCGCGGTCGGCGCCATGGTCGGCAGCCCGTGGATGCGGCTCTCGGAGCGTGAGAAGCGAGCCCGGGCCACGGAAGTGCTCGAGGAGTTCGGCCTCGCCGATCGGGCCACCAGCTTGGTGGGCGAGCTCTCCACCGGGATGCGCCGGGTGTGCGATCTCGCCGCGGTGGTCTCGTCGGGATGCACGCTCGTGCTGCTCGACGAGCCGACCGCCGGTCTGGCCCAACGCGAGGTGGAGGAGTTCGCACCCCTGCTTCGCGACATCCGGGACCGCTACGGCGCGTCGATGCTCGTGGTCGAGCACGACATGCCGCTGATGATGTCGCTCGCCGACCGCATCTACTGCCTGGAGTCGGGCCGGGTCATCGCCGAGGGCACACCCGACCAGGTGCGCTCCGATCCGCGGGTCATCGCCAGCTATCTCGGCGCCGACCCCGCCGCCGTGGCCCGCTCCGGCTCGCTGACGCCCGCCGACAAGGCGGACAAGGCCGACAAGGCCGAGGACGCCGAGGAGGTCGCCCCCACATGACGCCGTGGATGCAGATACGGCTCTGGTACCGCAAGGCCTCGTCGACGCAGCGGCTCGGTGCCTTCACCGCCATCGGCATCGTCGTTTCGCTGCTCGTGGCGTCGGTCGCCATCGCTCCGTCCGACAGCAAGAGCCACGACACCGCCGTCGCCGCCACGGGCGGAAGTGGGGGCGAGTCGGCGGGCGGCGTTGCGGGCGGGAGTGCGAGCGGCGTCGGCGGCGCAAACGGCCCTTCGCCCGCGCTCTCCTCGGGAGCAGGCGGCACCTCGGTCGCCGGCGGTGGGGGACGGTCGACAGGAGCGTCAGGCGCGAGCGGCCAGGCGGCGGCGGGGTCGACGGCGCTGACCGCGTCGGACCGCGGCGTATCGCCGCGCGACATCACGATCGGCTTCATGCTCCAGAACGCGGCCGGCCTCGACAAGGCGGGCTTCTCCACCGGTCAGCGCGGCGACGGCACGCAGTACATCAACGCGCTGGCGGCGTGGGCGAACCAGCAGGGTGGCGCCGACGGCCGCAAGATCGTGCCCGTGGCCCGGTACACCGACCCGACGAGTGTCGACGACCAGGCCGCCGCCTGCCGGGCCATGGTCGACGACGCCAAGGTGTTCGGCGTCGTCGACACCGCGTCCATGCTCGATACGGCATCGCTCGACTGCTTGACCAACCTCAGCAAGGGCAACACCCCGATGGTGCACTCGGTGGAGTGGTCGACCGACTGGCAGAAGCGGTCGGGCGGCAACGACGTCAGCTACCAGGCGGCCGTCGACCGCATCAGCATCACCTGGGCGCGCGATCTGGCCGCGACCGGCTGGCTGCAGCCCGGCGCGGTCGTGGGCATCCTGGGCGACAAGTGCCCGGCCACGCAGCCGACGGTGATGAACGTGCTCGGGCCCGCCCTCAAGGCCAAGGGGGCCAAGGACGTCGTGTACGGCCTGCACGACTGCGACATCCAGTCAGTGGCGACGCAGCCGCCCAACATCGTCACCCAGTTCCGCCTGAAGGGCGTGACGAACGTCCTCATCGTCTCGAACTTCGTCGCCGGTCAGATCTTCACCAGCACCGCCGCCAGCCAGGGCTACCACCCCAAGTACTCGACGTCGGACTGGTTCCTGAACACGAGCGACCAGACCGACAAGAACTTCGACCCGAGCGAGTTCGACGGGGCGATCGGGATCGCGTCGCTCGGGACGATGCTGGTCCAGTCGGGCAAGGCCCCCTATCCCGGATGGGAGACGTGCTCGAAGATCGCGACCGACGCCGGGCTGCCGGGTATCAGACCCGACGACCCGGCCTCGACCGAGATCCTCACGCTGTGCGACAACTTCATCCTGCTCCTCGACGCCCTGAAGCGAGCGGGCCCCAATCCGACCAGGGCCGGCTGGCGCGCGGCCGTGCAGCAGCTCGGCCAACACGAGAGCACCATCTTCGGGCGCAGCGTCTTCGCGCCCGGGAAGTTCACGGGCTCCGACTTCGTCCACACCATCCAATGGCAAGCGGGATGCAAGTGCTGGAAGGCGATAAGCGACGATCGGCCGGCCGCGGCATGACGCAACCTCAGGAGGCAACCGTGCTGCAGTACGACCCCTTCGTCACCAGCGGAACCGACCTCTACGCCTTGTACGAGCGACTCCGCGACGAGGCGCCCGTGTACTGGGCAGCGGGGACGGAGGCCTATGTGTTCTCGCGCTACGACGACGTGGCGTCAGCGCTGGGCGACAGCGACACCTTCTCGTCCGATGCCATGCGCGGGGTGCTCATGGGCGCCCCGACCGGCACCGGCGAGCAGCGCCTTCCTCGCAGCGACGCCTCGGGCATGCTCGTGGCCGTCGACCCGCCCGCCCACGGCGAGCTCCGGCGCATCGTGAGCCGCGGGTTCACGCCCCGGAAGATGGCGGCGTGGCACGACCACATCGACGAGACGGTGCGCGGCCTGCTCGGTGAGGCATCGAGCGACGAGCCGTTTGACGTGGTCGCCGGGCTGGCCGCCAAGCTCCCCGTGCGCGTCATCTGTGAGCTGGTCGGCGCCGACCCGGCGGAAGCCGAGCGCTTCCGCGAGTGGGCCGACGCCATGACGCGCGTCATGAGTGGAAGCGCCCGGACGACAGGCCTGCAGGCCGAGGAGGCGATGGCCATGATGCAGCTGGCCGACGACCTCGGTCGCCGCATCGACGACCGGGCCGAGAACCCCCGGGACGATCTGTTGACGACGCTCGTGCGCGCCCAAGGGGAGGCCGTGCTCTCGCGCGAGGAGGCCGTGGGCTTCGCGGCCCTGCTGCTGTTCGCGGGCACCGAGACGTCGACCAACCTCATCGGCAACGCCCTCGCCGCCCTGCTCGCCCACCCCGTCGAGCTCGAACGCGTGCGCAAGGACGAGAGCCGCGTCAGCCAGGTGATCGAAGAGACCCTGCGTTGGGACCCGCCCGTCCAGTACGTGTTCCGCCGCACGACCCGTCCCATCGAACGGCACGGCGTGGAGCTGCCGGCCGACGCCAACGTCACCTTGCTCCTGGGGTCGGCCAACCGCGACCCCCGCCACTGGGGCGACGACGCCGACCTGTTCGACCCCGACCGGGACACGTCCGGTCACGTCGCGTTCGGTTTCGGCCCCCACTTCTGCCTCGGCGCGGCGCTGGCCCGTGCGGAAACGGCCAGCGCCCTCAAGCACCTCCTCCCTCGGATCGACGGCGCCGCTTCCGAGGGCGACGTCGAGTGGATCGACTCGATGCAGTTCCGCGGCCGCCAGACCCTGCTGGTGGAGCTCACCAGCGATTAGTCACCCGGCCTTAGGCCCGCTCGTAGTGGAGTAGCACGACGCCGTTGCCGAACGACTTCGTCTCGGCCAGCTGCAGGCTGATGTTGAACCCGGGTGGGAACAAGCGCTTGCCGGCGCCGACGACGACGGGGTGGATATAAAGGCGGTACTCGTCGATCAGGTCGAGGCGCATGAACGTGGCCGCCAGGTCGGCACCGCCGAGGGAGAGCTCGCCGTACCGCTCCTTCAGGTCCTCGATCTGGTCGGGGACGACGTCGGGCAGCACCGTCGTGTTCCAGTCCGCCCGCTCGATCGTCCTCGAGAACACGAACTTCGGCTTCTCCCGCCAGATGCCGGCGTACTCGCGCACGGTCGGTGAGTTCGAGGGATCCTCGTCGGCCGTGGGCCAGAAGTCGGCCATCAGCTCGTGGGTGACCCGCCCTTCTAAAAATGCGCCCACGGTGCGCAGATACGCGTTGAAGTCCGTATGGAGCTCGTGGTCGACCAGGTGCCAGTCGATCTCGCGGTTGGGCCCCTCGAAGAACCCGTCGAGGGAGAGCGAGAGCATCAGCACGATCTTTCCCATGGCGCCTCATTAGCAGGGTCGACGGGGCCCTCCGACGAATACTTCTGGGTATGACAGGGGGGCTTTCACGGAGGTCGTTTCTCAAGGGCGCGGGCGCGCTGGCGGTGCTCGGGGCCCTGCCGGCGGCGCTGGTCCGTGACGTGGTCGGTCACGTCGCCGAGGCGGCCGAGCCCCACTACTTCCTCGACGCCCACCAGTACGCCACCGTGCAGGCCTTGTGCCGCCGACTCATCCCCGGGCCCACCGACGATCCGACCGAGACCGACCCCGGCGCCCTCGAGGCCAACGTCATCGCCTACATCGACCTCTTCCTCGGGGCCTTCAACGTGCCGGCGCCGCTGGGCCCCCGCATCTGGGGCGACGGCCCGTTCAGCGGCCGGGCCGGACCGCCGCCGTGGCCGTTCGGCACCCCGCAGCCGACGCCCTACCCCAACGACTTCGCCCGCACCTTCCCACTGTCAGCCGTCGAGATCCTGAGCTGGCGCACGCTGCTCGAGGGGACGAGGGACAGCAGCGGCAAGGCGATCCCCGAACGGGCCTGGGCCGACGTCGCCGCCGGCGGGCGCTACCTCGGCCTGCAGGAGCAGTACACCCAGGGCGTGAAGGACCTCGACGCCGCCGCGGCCCAGATGTTCCCGACGGCCAAGGACTTCGTCTCCCTCTCGCCCCCGCAGCAGGACATCCTCATCGCCCGCCCCGACATCACCACCGGCTTCCCCTCCGTCGTGTTCCAGCACGCGGCCGAGGGCATGTACGGCGCGCCCGAGTACGGCGGGAACAAGGACCTCAAAGGCTGGACGTACATCAAGTTCCCGGGCGACCGTCAGCCCAAGGGTTGGACGGCCGCCGAGATGCTCGCCCCCGACACCGGCGCACCGATCAGCGCGACCGCGCTGAAGCCCTTCGACCTCCAGGCCGCGTTCGCCCGCCTCGCCTTCGGCACACCCCGAGAGGCCAAGACCCCGTGGAAGGGCAGCCGTGGCTTCTAAGGCCGTCGTCATCGGTTCGGGCGCGGGCGGCAGCGTCGCCGCCTACACGCTCGTGCAGGCCGGGTGGGACGTCACCGTCCTCGAGAAGGGCGTCGACCACTTCGGCCAGGCCAACCTCACCGCGGAGCCCATCGGGCCGCCGCACTTCGGCAGCGACGAGGTGAAGGAGTCCCTCCGCCACTTCTCCGACGCCGACGCCTTCGCCGAGCCCCGCACCTTCCGGGCCAAGGCGGGCGACACGCCGTTCGTCGGCAACGTCAACCACCTGCCCACCGGCGTGGGCGGCGGCACCATGCACTGGGACGCGAAGACGCCGCGCTTCTGGGAGGTCGATTTCCACCTGGCGTCGACCTACGGCGTGCCCGCGGGCTCGTCTCTCGCGGACTGGCCCATCACCTACAACGACATCGAGCCGTACTACACGCGCACCGAGCACATGCTCGGCGTCCAGGGTGACGCCAGCAAACACCCGGACTTCCTGCAGCAGCAGACGCCGCGGTCCAAGCCCTACCCGATGGCGCCCGGGCCCCAGCAGCTCGACTCGGTCGTCATCGCCGACGGGGCCAAGACCCTCGGCTACAAGCCCTTCCCCTTCGCCATGGCCGCCAACTCGGTCGACGGCTACGACGGCCGGCCGGCGTGCGTGAACTGCGGGATGTGCTCGGGCTTCGGCTGCCCCAACCAGAGCCGCGGCGGCGCGGCGGTGACCTTCCTGCGCAAGGCCCTCCAGGGCGGGGCTCACCTGATCACCGAGGCCTTCGCCTTCAAGGTCGAGACCAACGGCCGCAAGGCCACCGGCGTCCGCTACCTCGACGTCTCCCAGTGGCCCCAGCGCAAGGAGAAGGTGGCGCACGCCGACCTCGTCGTCCTCGCCCTCTCCCCCATCGAGACGGCCCGTCTCGCCCTCCTCAGCGGCATCGGCAATTCGAGCGACCAGGTGGGGCGCAACCTGATGTTCCACTGGTTCACGTACGCCTTCGGCGTGTCGCCCACCCGGCTGCACGGCTACATGGGGCGGGCGTCGACCCAGACCATGGAGGACTTCGTCGTCCCCGACACTGTCACCGGCAAGGCCCTCGGCCTTCCCTACCTCCGGGGCGGCAACCTCGAACTGGGCGGTACGTCCTGGCCGATCGCCGAGGCCACGACGATCGGCGTCTTCCTCCGCGGTCGCATGCACAAGGACTTCATGCGCCTGTCCCCGATCCGCGACCGCATCATGGCCATCACCATGGGCGGCGAGGACATGCCCACGGCCGACAAGCGCGTCGACCTCGACCCGACGGTGAAGGACGTCTACGGCTTCCCGGTGGCCCGGGTGACGTACTCGCCGCACAACTTCGAACTGGCGTCCCAGGCGACCATCGGGCCCAAGCTGGCCGCCATCCTGAAGGCCGCGGGCGCCCTCGCCGCCGGCTTCATCCCTCGCAACCCGCCGGTCGCTCTGCCCGGCCTGTCGACCGTCCCCACCGGCGCCCACATCATGGGCACCATGCGCATGGGCGACGACCCCAAGTCCTCGGTCGTCGACCGCACCGGGCGCATGCACGACCTCGACAATGTGCTCGTTACTGACGGCGGCGTGTTCCCGTCGGCGTCGGGCCACAACCCGACGCTCACCATCATGTCGGTGGCCTGGCACTCGATGGACAGCTTCCTCGGCACGGCAACGCCCGCGGCCGCGGCCAAGGCCGTCCCGACCCAGGTGCAGGGCGAGCACGCCGAGCTCCCGGCGACGGGCGCGAAAGAGAACGCTGGTCTCGCCCTCGGCGCGGCCGCGGCCGGCCTCGCCGCCCGCCGCGTCCTCAAGAACGAGGGCTAGGAAAGCTCCTCGCCCGCGGGGCGGACGGGGCGGGCCTTCGGCGGGGGCGGGGTGGTGCTCGCCGCTGTCATGTGCGGCCCCAATGTGGGCACCGGTGCCGCTTCGCTGCCGCGGGTGCCGATCACCGGGTAGCCGTTCTCGTCCCACGTCACCGGGTCGTAGCGGATGACGCGGTCGCTCCATCCCGGGTCGGTCGTCAGCTTGCGGTGGTAGATGGCGTACAGGGTGTCGTCGATGTCGACGAAGCAGCCGTGGCCGCCGCCGTTGAAGATGGGGTGCGGCAACTTGGCCCACGACGCCGCGTCGGTGACGTCGCCGCCGAGCCACTCGAGCAGGCCCATCTTGTAGGCAGAGGTCCAGCTGGCGTCGGCGGAATACACGATGAACAGCTTGTCGAGCTTGGGGTTGCGCAGGATCTGCGGGCCCTCGTTGATGGCCGCCACGCTCAGCTCCCAGTCGTGCTCGGGCGTCGAGATCAGCGTCCGCTCCCCTGAGATCGTCCACGGGTTGGCCATGGGCGCGATGTAGAGATTCTGGGGGAAGCCGTCGTCGACGCCGTCCCAACCGGACCACACCGCGTACAGCCGCCGGTTGTGGCGCAGCACCGTCATGTCGATGGCCCACGTGTCGTGCGCGGGGTCGTAGACCTGCCCCAGCTCGTGATACGGCCCGAGGGGATGGTCGGCCTCGAGGACGTAGGTGCGGTGGTGCTTGTTGTCGCCGTCGCTGGCCGCGTAGTACACGTACCAGCGCCAGCCGATGCGATGCAGCTCGGGCGCCCAGATCTGACGGCCGTGATCGGACTGCCGCCCCGGCGCCCAGATGTGGAACTCCTCGAAGTCGCGCATGTGCGCCAGGTCGCGGAAGCGCATGATCGAGATGCGGTGGTCGTTCAGCGTCGACTGGATCAGCAGCAGCTGACCCTCGAACGGCACGACGAACGGGTCCTGCCCTGGAAACGGCTTGGGTTCCGACCAAATACTCATGGACGCGCCTTCGGCGCCGTCCCTGAGTACGGGACGCTCTGCTTATTGTTTCGCTCGCTGCGCTCGCTCAATGCACCCACCCCATCGGCTGCGCCACGCGGTCGATGCCGAGGCTCAGAAGCCACCCCGTCGTGAGCAGGCCCCACACGGTCACGCTGGCCTGGATGAGCTTGATGCTCTCGCGGTCGCCCAGGTACTGCACCACGGCCACCGGCCAGAAGATGCCGCGCAGCACCCGGTGGACGGGGTGGTGCTGGAGGTCGGGCGTCAGGGCGTCGACGCAGTAGACGACGAACGCCAGCGTGGCCTCGGCCACGATGACGAACACCCACACCGTCGTCAGACGGTCGGACTCGAGGGACAGGAGCCACCCCGACGTCAGCAAGAGCCACACGATCGCCCCGAAGCGGGCCAGCTTCGGCATGTTGCGGTGGGTGAACCACAGCCAGAGCGTGGCCGGCCAGAAGATCGCCCGCACGACGCGCTCGCGCACCGTGTGGTGGTCGTCGCCGACGGCGTCAGCGCAGGCGACGATGAAGGCAGCAGCGGCCTCGACCAGGAGTAGGAACCACATAACTCACTCCGGGGCGCGCCGCAGGAGCCTTTCTCCCCGTTCCCCTCTTGGTGTGTCCTGCGGCATAGCTGCCTCTCAACCTCTGAATCGGCTGCTTAGAACAACAACTAAATGGTGTTCCTCGTTCCGGCCAAAAGGGTGGACAGCCCCGGACTAGTCAGCCCGTTAACCGGTGAAGCGCCCGAAGGTGGTGGCGAACTGGTTGGGCGACTGGAGGACGCCGCTGCACAGGTTGTCGGCGTTGGTCTTCACGCCCCCGCTGCACTGGCTGTCGCGGTTGGCCGACCACATGGCCAGGCGGCCGAGGTGGTGGGCAATGGCAAAGTCGGTGAGCTGGCCGGCGTCGCTGGTGGTGAACACCTCGCCCCCGACGTCGTTCTGACCGATCATCGGCGTGACGCCGACCATCGCCCACAGCTGGGCGTCGGTCTTGGCGGGGAAGAGGCTGCGCAGTTGGTCGTGGGTGCTGGTCGCAGCGTTGATGGCGTCGGTGCCCATGTGTGACGACGGGCCGCCGTAGTCCATGGCCATGACGTTGACGACCGAGACGTCGACGCCGTTGTCACGCGCTGAGCGAACCACGTTCAGGCCGTCGGCGGTGAGGCCGAACGGCATCACCGGCAGCGTCAGCGACACCTGCAGCTTGCGACCGGCGGCCCGGGCCTGCTGCTGCAACTGGGCGAGGGCCTTGGACCGGCGGTCGATGGACGTGGCGTCGGCCGTGGCCGCGCCCTCCACGTCGAAGTCGATGCTCGTCAGCCCGTAGTGGTCGACGACCGCCTGGTACTGCGCGGCGAGGGTGTCGACCGTCGGGCAGACCTGGGCCAGCTCCTGGTTGGCGGCGCCGCCGAAGGACACGACCACGTCGCCGCCCACCGACCGCAGGGCCGCCACTTGGTCGGCCAGCCAGTTGTCGTTGAGGTTGTAGTAGGTGCCCCACGTCGCCCGGCAGCTGCCCTGGCCGTTGACGATGAAGCCGAGGCTGTAGGTCTTCACGCCGTCGGCCCGCGCCAGCCCCGGCAGGTCGATGGTCGGCCACAGGGTGGCGTCGGCGTAGGGAGCGACGACGAACGGCGGGACGCCCCCGGTCGGCCCACCGCCCGGCGTCGTCGTGGACGTCGTCGTCGCGGACTGCACGGTCGTCGACGTCGTTGTCGTCGGCCGAACAGTCGTGGACGTCGTCGTCGTGGGGTGCACCGTCGTCGTCGTCGGCTTCGCCGTGGTCGACGTCGTCGAGGAGGCGGGCGAGGTGCCAATGAACGAGCAGGCGATGCCGTTGATGCGGCAGTTGACCGGGTCTTGCCGCGGCCCGGTGAGGGAAGCGACATAGCCCAGGTCGGTCACCGACGCGCCGGCGGCCAGGTCGCGCTGCCACGACGGGGCGTCGACGACCACGTGGTCGTTGACCTGGCTCACCAGGACGCCGTTCCAGAGGCTCGTGATCCGGTGCGACAGGTCGAACTCGAGACGCCACGCCCTGAGCGTCG
>DASZJL010000232.1:0-21637 GCA_035948135.1 Acidimicrobiales bacterium
GTCTTGTCGGCGTCGATGAAGACGAGGTCGAACGGGCCGTCAAGCGTGGCCAGCGTGTCGACGGCGGGCCCCATGCGGATCTCGATGCGGTCGCGCCAGGGGCTGGCCTCGACGTGACGGCGGGCGACCTCCTCGTGCTCCGGACTGATGTCGAGCGTGACCAGCTGTCCGCCGGGCGGTAGGGCGGACGCCATGGCCATGGCCGAATAGCCGGTGAACATGCCGATCTCGAGCACACGGCGGGCCCCCGTGAGGGCGACGAGCGACCGGAGAAAGGCACCTTCGAGGTGGCCCGTGAGCATCCCCGCCCGGCCCTCGAACCGCTCTCGCGTCTCGGCCGCCACGGCCCGAAGCTCGGGCAACTCGTCCGTCGTGTGCTCGGCCGCGTAGCGCTCGATGTCGGGGTTCACGATCTGAGGCATGCTTCTCAGTGTTATGGACGTCGAAGAGGCACGCCAGTTCCTGCGCAAGAACCACAACGTCGTCATGTGCACCCTGAGACAAAGCGGTGAGCCGACCATGTCGCCGATCACGGCGGGTGTCGACGACGAGGGATACGCCGTGATCAGCAGCCGGGAGACGGCCTACAAGGTGAAGCACCTGCGCCGCGATCCGCGGGTCTGGCTGTGTTGCCTGACCAAGCAGTTCTACGGGGAGTGGCTGCTGATCACGGGGCGAGCGACGATCGTCTCGCTGCCCGATGCCATGGACGGTCTCATGGACTACTACCGGCGGATCTCGGGCGAGCACCCCGACTGGGACGATTACAAGCGCGCCATGGAGCGCGACCAGCGCGTCCTCATCCGCGTCGCCATCGAGCGCGTGGGCCCCCAGCAGCAGGGTTGAGTCCCTTAAGATTGCGGCCGCACGGTTTGGAGGCCGCGATGGTGGAACCGCCGAGTAGTCATGCCTGGACTTGCTCACCGCGCCGGCACTCGCTTTCGCGCCTTGCTCGGAGCGGACTCGGCGACCCTCCGTCAGGGTCTCGCTGCCCTTCTTGTCTCCTCGGGCGGTGACCTCCTCGCCGGGCTGACGCTCGGCGCCATCACCGGCACTCTCGCCGACCTTCCCGGACTCCTCGTCCTCGTCCCTGCCGCCATCGGTATGCGAGGCAACGTCTTCGGCGCCCTCGGCAGCCGGTTCGGCACGTCGATTCATACCGGTACGTTCAGCATCAGCCGGCGAGCCGAGACCGTCGTGGGCCAGAACGTGATCGCGGCGATGGCGCTCTCTGTGTCGGTCTCCTTCGCCCTCGCCATCCTGGCCAAGGCTGTGTCCATCGGGTTCGGCCTGGCCCACACGATCCCAGTCAGCTACTTCATCGTGATCTCGGTCGTGGGGGGCGTGATCTCCTCGGTGTTCGTGCTCCTGCTCACCATCGGGGTGGCGGCGGGCTCGGTGCGGTTCGGATGGGACATGGACAACGTCGCCGCTCCGCTGGTGACGGCCGCCGGCGACATGGTCACCCTGCCATCGTTGTTCGTCGCCACGTTCATCGTCGGGCCGGGGCTGGTGACGCCGATCCTCGCCGTAATCCTCGGAGCGCTTTCCGTCGCCGCCCTCGTCGCCGCCCTCCGGTCGGGGTTGCCCATCGCACTGCGCATCCTTCGGGAGTCGGTGCCGGTCCTGCTCGTGTGCGGGCTCATCGACGTGGTTGCCGGCCTCACCATCGAGAAGCGGCTCGAGTCGTTCCTCGCCTTCCCGGCCCTGCTCGTGCTTGTCCCTCCATTCCTGGAGGACACCGGCGCCCTGGGCGGCATCCTCTCCGCCCGCCTGGCCAGCAAGCTGCACCTGGGCACCATCGAACCTTCGAACGTGCCGCCGCGGGTCGCACGGGACGATTTCGTGCTCACGTTCGTGTTCGCGGTACCGGTCTTCACCCTGGTCGCCATCTCCAGCGACGTGGCCGCCAACGTGGCGGGTCTGGCGTCGCCAGGTGTCCTGAAGATGGTCGCCATCTCCCTCATCGGGGGCTTCATGGCGACCGTCGTGGCCATCGGCATCGTGTATTACGGGGCTATCGCGACGTACCGCCTCGGCCTCGATCCCGACAACCACGGCATCCCCCTGATCACGTCGTCCATGGACCTGGTGGGGGCCTTCGCGCTCATCCTCGCCATCGTCCTCGTGGGCGTACACTGAGGCCGCTCAGGCATGGACGATCGCCCAAGAAATCTGAAGTCGCTGCTGTCCGAGGCGAAGGACACCTCGGAGCTCATGATCGACTTGGCGTACGCGGCGCTCTACTTCGGCGATCCCGACATGGCCGAGGAGGTCAACGAGCTCGAGGAGCGCCTCTCCGACCTCGTCCACGAGATGCGGTCGGTCTCCATCCTCGCGGCCCGTTCGCCTCGCGACGCCGACGCGATGGCGTCGGTCCTGCAGGTCGAGGGGGCGATCGAGCGCCTCGGGAACGCGGCGGTCGACATCTCCCGCATCGTCACCCACCGCCTCGGCATCCCGCGCGCTCTGGTGGCCGACCTCTCCGCGGCTGAGGAGGTGTCGCACCGGGTCAGGGTCCGCGACGGCTCCGAGATGGCCCTCCGGCCCCTGCGCGACCTCGAGCTTCCCACGGAGCTGGGCATGCGCGTCGTCGCTATCCGCCGCGAGCACGACTGGATCACCGATGTCGACGGCGACGAGGTGCTGATGCCGGGCGACGTGCTCTTTCTGCAGGGCACGGCCGCCGGGATTCCCGAGCTGCGGCGCCTGTCTGGAGCGGGGGAGTGGGAGCCTCCGCAGCCGCCCGAGGAGCCGGCCGTCTCCGACCTCGATCGAGCGATTGACACGCTCGTGGAGATGAAGAACATCTCCGAGGTCGCGGTCGGGCTCGCGTACTCGGCGCTCGTCCTTCGTGACCAGGGCCTGGCCGCCGAGGTGAACCACCTGGAGGACCGCCTCGACGAGATGAAAGAGGTCCTCGAGGTCTGGGTGTTGCGGGCCGCCCAGGAGCGCGTCGACCCTGGCCCGTTGCGGGGCCTCATCCACCTGGCGCAAGCGGCCGAGGAGATCGGCGATGCCGCCCAGCAGATGGTGTGGCTCATCGAGGAGGGCGAGGAGCTGCACCCCATCCTGGCCATAGCGCTGGGCGAGGCCGATGAGGTAGTGGTGCGGGTGCCCGTCGCCGCTGGGTCACCGGCCGACGGCCGGTCGCTCAAGGAGCTCCAGCTCGAGACCGAGACGGGCTTCTACCTGCTGGCGATACGGCGGGGCGGCCGGTACATCTACCGCCCCCGCCGCGATGTGGTCCTCCACGCCGGCGACGAGCTCATCGCCACCGGCCCCGACGAGGGCCACCGCCTTCTCGCCGAGCTCGGCGGCTTCCGCCTCATCGAGGACGAGGAGACGGGCGAGGACGAGCTGGTGCCGGCGGGTCAGCAGCCGAACTGACCTGGCGCCCTACAGCCAGTCCTTCTTCTTGAAGTACCAGTGGCCGACGACCGTGATCAGCACCATGAGTCCGAGTGCCCAGGCGTAGCCGAAGTACCAGTGCAGCTCGGGCATGTGCCTGAAGTTCATGCCGTAGATGCCGGCCACGAGCGTTGAGCCCAGGAGGATGGCGCCCCACGACGTCATCTTCTTCATCACCTGGTTCTGACGGTTGGCGATGAGCGCCAGGTGGGCGTCGACGGCGTTGCCCATCAGCTCACGGCCGCTGTCGAGCAGGTCGATGACGCGGAGCACGTGATCGAAGACGTCCTGCAGCAGCACGACGTCGTGGTCGTCGATCCAGTCGACCTCCTTGCGGAGCAGGGCCGCCACAACTTCGCGTAGGGGGACGATGACGCGGCGGAACCTCAAGAGGCGGCGGCGGACGTCGAACAGCGTTTGCTGCACCTCGGACTCGTTGTGGTGGTCCTCACTGAAGACCAGGTTCTCGAGCTCCTCGATGCGCTCCTCGGCCTTGTCGCTCTGGTCGAAGTAGCCGTCCACGATCTCGTCGAGGAGGACGTAGACGAGGTAGCCGACGTCGCACTGCTCGGGATGGGTGCGGTCGAACCGCGCCTTGGCGTTCTCGAGCGACCAGGCCGTTGCATCGTCGCTGCTCTCGCGCACCGTGATGACCCAACTCGGGCCGACAAAGATGTTGACCTCCTGCAGGTCCGAGCTGTAGACGACGATGAAGGCGTGGGTCGGGTACTTCTCGAGTTTCGGCCGTTGGTGGTGCTCACGGACGTCCTCCATGGCGAGAGGGTGGAGGGAGAACTCCGCCTGGAGCGATTGCAGGTCGGCCTCCGACGGGTTGGCCACGTCGACCCACAGCAGGTGGGGATCGTCGACCAGCTTGGAGATGTCAGCAGCCTCGAACTCCTCGACCTTGCCGTTCTCGTAGTGGTGGACGGCGATCACGGGGTCAGACGTAGCCGCGCGTTTTGGAGGCGCGCGCTACTCGCTCGATGCCGATGGCGAAAGCGGCGTCCCGCAGGGACACGTCCCGGGATCCGGCGAAGAAGAGGGTGTCGGAGAGGGCGCGGATCATCACGTCGCGCAGCTCCTCGTTGAACCGGTCTTCCTTCCATTTGAACTGCTGGATGTTCTGGGTCCACTCGAAGTAGGACCCTGTGACGCCGCCGGCGTTCGCGAGCAGGTCGGGAATCAGCTTCTTACCGGTGTCCAGGAGGATGGCGTCGGCTTCGGTCGTGGTGGGGTGGTTGGCCGCCTCGACGATGATGTTGGCCCGGATCTTCTCGGCGTTGTTCTCGGTGATCACGTCGCCGAGAGCGGCGGGGATGAGTACGTCGCAGTCGCACTCGAGCAGCTCCTCGTTGCTGATCTTGTCGGCGCCGGGTGCCTCAGTGACCGACCGACGGCTGTCGCTGAGCGTCACGAGTCGCTTCACGTCGAGGCCGTCGGCGCGGTACACGCCGCCCTTGACGTCGGAGACGGCCACGACCTTCACGCCCAGATCGTCGAGGCCGCGGGCGACCCACGACCCGACGTTGCCGAAGCCCTGAATCGCCACCCGGCAGCTCTGCAGGTCGACGTCCCAGTGCTTGGCGGCGCCCTCCAGGACATACACCACGCCCCGTCCGGTGGCCGCCTCGCGGCCCGGGGCGCCGCCCAACTCGAGGGGCTTGCCGGTGACGCACGCGGGCGAGTAGCCGTGTGCGGCCGAGAAAGCATCCATGACCCAGGCCATGACCTGGGCATTGGTGTTCATGTCGGGGGCGGGGATGTCGCGGTTCACGCCCAGCACATGGCCGATGGCGTTGATGAACCGCCGGGTCATGGCTTGGATCTCGCGTTGGCTCATGCCGCTGGTATCGACGGTGATGCCGCCTTTGGCGCCGCCGAAGGGGATGTCGACCAGCGCCGTCTTCCACGTCATCAGCGAGGCCAGGGCCCGCACCTCATCGAGGTCAGCTTGGGGGTGGTACCGGATGCCCCCCTTGTAGGGGCCCCGGGCGCCGTTGTGCTGGATGCGGTAGCCGGTGAAGACGTCGAGGCTTCCGTCGTCCATGCGCACGGGGACCTGCACCTGGACTTCGCGGTACGACGTCTTGAGCACGTCGTACATCTCGTCCTTGAGGTGGATGAGCTGGGCCCCGCGGTCGAAGAACGCGTTGACCGACTCGATGGGCGTCATGGGCTCGGCCACTGGATTCAACCTATTTCCCGTGGCGGAGGACCGCACTCATCACGGTTTCGGCTGCGGCGGCTCCGGCGTGGCCGGTAGCTGCAGGCGCCGCGTGTCGACCGAGGTCGAGTACTTGACGGCCCGCAGCGGATTGCTGGTGCCTTCCGAGAGAAGCACCGCGCCTCTCGAGGAGAGGCAGAGGGTGCTGGCCGGTCCTCCCACGCCTGCCCGAGGCGTCGTGACGAGACAGCGCGCGTCGGTACCCGCCACCTTCCTGTTCTTCACCGCGAACGTGTAGTTGGTGCGAGCCGTAGCGAGCTCGGCGCCGAAGCGGGCGATGTCGGCCGGGGCGAGGAGGCCGGGAGCGCCTTCCTGTTGCTGGGCCTGCTGGCACGTCCACTGCTGGTTGTCCAGCGCGCACTCGTACGTACCCTGCTTGGTGACGAACACGCTCCGGGTGACCGGCGGAACGACGACGTCGACCCGGCGGAGCGGTGGCGCCTGGAGCAGGACGACGCTGGTGCCGGTGGCCGACGGTCCATACGTCACGGTGAAGGTGTTGTCGGCGGCCGTGGCGTAGACGGCGAGGAAGTCCTGCACGGCCGGTGAGAGCCCGGCCTTGCTGGCGACCTGGCGGGCTTGGTTCTCACGCTCGTGGGCCGTCTTCTGCGCCGGGCTCTCGTGTTGCCCGCAGCCCACGGCGATCAGTGCGATGAGAACGGCAAGGCCCCGCAGCACAGCCGGAGGGTACCTTTGCCTCATGGCCGTCCTGGAAGCACCGTCGACCCTGACCGACGACCAACTGCGGGAGCGGCTGGTCGAGTGGCTGCGGGAGAACCTGCCCCCGCAGTGGGTCGAGGCCGTCGAAGAGAACGACCCCGACAAGCTGCGCCGCGCCCGCGAACTGGTCGACTTCGACGACTGGTGCGCCCGCCTCGGCGAAGCCGGATGGGCCACGCCCACGTGGCCGGCCGAGTACGGCTTCCTCGGCCTCAGCGGCAGCCAGGCCAAGGTCGTCAATGACGAGCTATCCCACTGGAAGGTGCCCCGCTCGTTCAACATCATCGGCATCGGGATGGGCGGCCCCACGATCATGCAGTGGGGCACCGAGGAGCAGAAGCAGCGCCTGCTCAAGCCCATGGCCAAGCACACCGAGATCTGGTGCCAGCTCTTCAGCGAGCCCGGCTCCGGCTCTGACGTGGCGTCCCTCTCGACCCGCGCCGTCCGCGACGGCGACGAGTGGGTGGTCAACGGCCAGAAGGTGTGGACCACCCTCGCCCACATGGCCAGGTGGGGCCTGCTCGTGGCCCGGACCGACCCCGACCAGCCGAAGCACAAGGGCCTCAGCTACTTCATCGTCGACATGCAGGCCCCGGGCGTCGAAGTGCGGCCGTTGAAGCAGATCACCGGCGACGCCGAGTTCAACGAGGTCTTCTTCACCGACGTCCGCATCCCCGACAGCATGCGCCTCGGCCCCGAGGGCGAAGGGTGGATGGTCGCCACCACGACGCTGATGAACGAGCGGGCGGCGCTCTCAGGGGCCGGCAGTACAAGTGGGGAGAACGTGGGAGGCGGTCCGGTCGACGCCGTCGTGGCTCTTGCGCAACAGAACGGGACAGCCCGGGATGGCACCGTCCGTCAGCGTCTTGCGCAAGCGATCATCGAGGGCCGCGTCATCAAGATGACGAACCTGCGGGCCACCGCTGCTCGGAAGGCCGGCCACCAGCCCGGCCCCGAAGGCTCGATCACCAAGCTGTTCCAGGCCGAGTACAACCGGCGCCTCCAGGACCTGGCCGTCGACATCCTCGGGGCCAGGGGCATGGCGTGGTCGCCATCCGACGAGCAGGCGGCCGCGACCGTCCGCGGCTTCCTCCGCAGCCGGGCCAACACCATCGAGGGTGGCACCTCGGAGATCATGCGCAACATCCTCGGCGAGCGCGTCCTCGGCCTCCCGAAGGAGCCGTCCGTCGACAGGGACATCCCCTGGAAGGACATCCCCCGATCGTCGTAGGCCTTCCGGCGGTGACGCGCCTAGTCGGGCTCGACGTGGGCGGTCAGGCCGGCCTTGTCCTTGAGCAGCCGATAGGTGACCTCCAGCAGGAAGCCGGCGGCGAGGATGATGATGGTCATCTCCTCGACCTGAGCCGCGGGCGGCAGCTCGATGGCGAAGAACGAACGCAGCGGCGGGGCGAGGAGCACGGCCACGAAGCCGACGCACATCCCGGCGACGATGCCGGCCTTCGCCGGGTTGAACGGCCGGCACAGGAGGCTGAGGATCCAGATCCCGCACGCCACGAGCACGATCAGCGCCATCGTGCGCTGCTCGTACAACTTGAGTCCCACGTCCTCGGCGACGAAGTAGGCGACGAGCGTGGCCCCTCCGGCGATGACACCGCACGGCACTGAGAAGCGCAGGACGCGGTCGACGAAGCCGGGGTGGAACGGCGTGGCGTTGGGCAGCAGCGACAGCAGGAAGGCCGGTGTGCCAATGCTGAAGTAGCTCACGATCGTGAGGTGCCTTGGCAGCAGGGGATATGCCACCGCAGTGATGCCGATCACGATGGCGAGCAGCGTGGCGTAGGTCGTCTTGACGAGGAACAGGTTGGCGACGCGCTCGACATTGGCGATCACCCGCCGGCCCTCGGCGATCACCGGCGGCATGGCCGCGAACGAGTTGTCGAGCAGCACCAGCTCGGCTACCGCCTTGGTGGCGGCGCTGCCCGATCCCATGGCCACACCCACGTCGGCGTCCTTCAGAGCGAGCACGTCGTTGACCCCGTCGCCGGTCATGGCGACGGTGTGCCCCGCCTCTTGGAGCCCGGCGACCATCGCCCGTTTCTGCCGTGGCGTCACCCGCCCGAACACGGAGCGCTCTTCCACCAGCCCGGCCAGCTCCTCGTCGGCGACACCGCGGACGTCGACCGGCCGGTCGGCGCCCTCCACCCCGACGGCCGCGGCGATGGCGCCGACCGTGCCCGCGTGATCGCCCGAAATCACCTTGAGGTCGATGCCCTGCTGCCTGAAGTACGCGAGGGTTTCGGCCGCGTCTTCACGGATCTGATCCGACAGGCGCACGATCGCCACCGCCCGCAGCCCCGACGGAGGTCCGGCCGCCTGGTCGAGCTCGGCCGGGTCTCCCAGCCCCTCCGAGGTCGTGGCGACCAGCACGACACGGTGCCCCGCGGATGCCTCCCGGTCGACGCGCTCGCGCAGCGAGTTGACTTCGCCGTCGGATGCCGCACTCAACAGGATCTCCGGTGCGCCCAGGACCCACGTTCCCCGCGGTCCGAAGTCGGCGCCGCTCCACTTGCGGGCCGACGAGAATGGGACCGCGCGTGACGCGCTCCAATCCGGCGGCGGCGGCCACCGCTTGCTGATCGCCGCCAGTGTGGCGTTGGGCCGCTCCTCGGTGGCAGCCAGGGCGCCCAGGACCTCCTCGAGTGGCGCCGGGTTCGTGCCGTCGACCAGCTCGTAGCTCTCGGCGACGATCCCGCCGGTCGTGAGGGTGCCGGTCTTGTCCACGCAAAGCACGTCGATCCGCGCCAGGCCCTCGACGGCCGGTAGCTCCCGCACGAGAACGCGGCGGCGGGCCAGCCGGGCCACAGCAATGGCGAACGTGATGCTTGTCAGCAGCACGAGACCTTCAGGGATCATGGCGCCGACACCCGCGACGCAGCTGCGGACGGCGTCGGCGAAGTTCGTGTGACTGAGCACCTGGCTGGTGATGAGCAGCGCGGCCACCGGGATGATCAGCCACTGCACGATCTGCAGGATGCGGTTGATGCCGTCGCGCAGCTCCGAGCTGGCCAGCTTGAACTGCCGCGCCTCGGATGCCAGGCGGTTGGCGTAGGAGTCCGACCCCACCTTGGTGACGCGGTACAGGCCAGAGCCGGAGCTGATGAAGCTTCCCGAGAGGAGCTCGTGGCCCGCTTCTTTCGGCTGCGGTTCCGACTCGCCGGTCAGGAGTGACTCGTCGACTTCGAGGAAGCCCTCGACCGTGACTCCGTCGAGCGGTATCTGGTCGCCCGAGCCGAGCTCGACCAGGTCGTCGACGACGAGGTCGTCGTCGGTGATCTCGACGGTCTCACCGTCCCGTCGAACCCGCACGTGCGGCGCGGCCAGCACCGCCAGGCGGTCGAGCGTTCGCTTGGTGCGGACCTCCTGCACCACGCCAATGGCCGTGTTCAGCACGAGCACGAAGCCGAACAGCGCGTCCTGAAACGGGCCGACGATGACGATGGCCGCGAACAGCGCCCCGAGGATGGCGTTGAACCGGGTGAGGATGTTCGCCCGCAGGATCTGGGCGATGGAGCGAGAGGTCGGGAGGTGCTCATCGTTCCCCTGCCCTCGCTCGCGGCGCGCCTCGACGTCGGCTGCCGTCAGTCCCCTGAGCTCGTCTCGGCTGGTGACCGGCACGCACGTCCCCCCGCGTCTAACCGATGGAAACGTTAGAGGCCGAACCGGGTTCTCCCGCGTGCTCAACGCCGAGGTGCTTTGCTTCACCCAAGCCGCATGAGTTGCTGGACCCGGTCCGAAAGGAGCTCAACCGGTACGGGCTCACCAAGGAACTGGGCGACGATTCGTACTTTCCGACGGTCCCGGAGGTTGTGGCCGCCTTCGTAAAACGCGGCAGCTAAGCCGTCAAGAACGCCGCCAGCGCTGGCGCCAAGGACTTCACGACCTCGTCGGGCGCCAGGTCGCCGTGGCCCTGCACGTCGAGGGCCACTCGACCGATGGCGTGCCAGCCGAGCAGCATGGATACGACAAAGGCGACCCGTATGTCGGCATCGAGCGGTGAGAGGTGGCCACGCAGCATGGCGCTCCACCGATCGATCCCCGGGAAGTCCACGCCGAGGTTCGCGAGGTCGTAGCCGTCGAGGGCGGCGCGAACGAGGATGACGGTGAAGGCGGGCGGGGAGTAGCCACGGGCAATCATCGTGGCCAGGCCCTCCTCGGCGGTCGCCGCGCCGGCGGGCATGCCCGGCCGGGCCCGCAGCACGGCGGCCAACAGGTCAGCTTTTGACCCGATATGTCGGTGAATGAGTCCAAGGTTCACGCCCGCGACCTGGGCGATCTCCCGAAGGGACACCGCCCTCGGCCCACGTTCGGCGAACAGCGTGGTGGCGGCGTTGATCACGGCGGCGACGACTTCGTCACGCCCATGGGGCCGCGGCACTTCTGGGAGGGCCACGTCGTTAACTGTAGACGTATGTCTACACCCACAGGCCGAGCCGGCCGATGAACTCGACAAATGCAGCTGTCGAATAGCCAAACGGTGATGGTCGCCGCCCAGCTCGGATTGGCGGGCCTCACGCTCGGCCTCGGGGTCGAGCAGGTGCTCGCCTGGTGGCGCGAGCGAGCGGCCTCGCTGGGCTGGATGGCATTGACGTCGTTCGCCCTTGCGGCGGTGCTGGGCGCCAACGTCGCCGTCTTCGCGACACCGGCGAACTCCTCGGGTGAGCTCGCCTTGTTCGCGCGGGCCGTGGCCCTCTCGGTGGCCGTCGTCCTCGTCGTGTTCATGGCGTCGAGCGTCGGGGGCATCAAGACCCCCCACTGGCTGCTCACCGTCGTCGCCGGTCTGGCTGTGGCGCGCATCGTGCTGTGGGTGGGGAGCGACACCGTGTTCGCCCATCGCTGGTCGGGTGGCACGCCCGTGTACGGGCCGCTCCTCCTCATACTGAACGTGCCGCTGATCGCGGCCGCGTTCGGTTACCTGCTCGTCGCCGTCATGCGCGGTGGCTCCAAGATGGACCAGGTCGCGCTCGTCGGTGGGGCCAGCGTCAGCCTCGTCGTCGGCGCGGTGTCGATGACCGTGCGCGACAAGGTGACGGCCGAGCTCCTGACCGGCTTCGTCGTGGTGCCGTTGGCGGTGTCGGGGCTCGTGGTCCTCGCCAACCGGATGGCCCGGTCGCACCGGGCCCAGCGCCGAGCCAAGGACCGGCAGGGCGCCCTAGCGGAGCTGAGCCACCACGCCCTCGCCCGCCCCCTCTGGGAGCTGTGCGACCAGGCCGAGGATGCGTTGTGCTGGAGCCTGCCCGCCGAGCGCTGCGAGGTCACCCTCGACTCCTCGGCCGTGGCAATCGAGTCGACTGCCGGTCGGCTGGCGGTGCCCGTCCCTGGCTCGTTCGGCCCCAACGGTGCCGTGGCAGTCGTGCGCACCGAGCCGTTCGACGCCGACGATCTGATGTTCGTTGAATCGGTCGCCCACCTTCTTGGCAGCGCCCGCGAGCGCTACCGGGCCGAGGACCGCATCCGCCACCAGGCCCTTCATGACGACCTGACCGGACTCGCCAACCGGCTGCTGATACGCGACCGGGTCGCGAACGCCGTACGCAACGCCGGGCGCACGAACGAACGCGTGGCCGTCATGCTCGTCGATATCGACGGTTTCAAGTCGATCAACGACATCCACGGTCACCCGGCCGGCGACAACGTGCTCTGGCAACTCTCCAGACGGCTCGCTGACACGCTGCAGGAAGGTGAGACCCTCGGGCGATTCGGCGGCGACGAGTTCGTCGTGCTGTGCGAGGGGATACCGGGCGACGCCGCGGTTGCGGACATCGCGGCCCGGATCCTCGCCTCAACGCGACTCCCGGTCGATGTCCCAACCGGGGAGACACGCGTTACGGCGAGTGTGGGCATTGTCGTCAGCGCGTCGGGTGATGATGCCGACACGCTGCTTCGCGACGCCGAGATCGCCATGCGCAGGGCCAAGGAGCGCGGCGGCGACATGGCCGAGGTATTCAACCTGGCTCTGCGCCGCCAGGTTCTCATGCTCGTCGACACCCAAGAGGCGCTCTCGTGCGCGGTGGAGCTCGGTGAGATCGTCGCCCACTACCAGCCGATTGTGGAGCTCGAGACCGGACGTGTGGTCCGCCTCGAGGCCCTCGCTCGCTGGCGCCGAGGCGACCAACTCGTCCCACCCGCCGAGTGGATCCCCATTGCCGAGAACACGGGCGCCATCGGCGCCATCGGCTGCGAAATGCTCCGCCAGGCCACCGCGCACCTCATCCGCTGGCTGCAGACCCATCCAGATCTGGTCATAGCGGTGAACGTGAGTCCCTGTCAGCTCTCGGGGGCCGATCTCCTCGAGTGCGTCGAAGAGGCGATCGCCCTCGGGCTCCCACCTGAACGTCTCTGCCTTGAGGTGACGGAGAGTACGGCTGTCGATGACGGTGCGGCCATCGAGACCTTGAGGACCCTCCGGGCCATGGGGTGTCAGATCGCCCTTGACGACTTCGGCGTCGGCTACAGCAGCCTGGCCGCCCTCGGCCGCCTGCCAGTCGATGTCCTCAAGATCGACCAGGGATTCGTTCGGCGCCTGTCGACACCCGACGGGCCCGCCCTCGTCGCCGCCGTGGTGACACTGGCCAAGGCGCTCGGCCTCCAGGTCATCGCCGAGGGCATCGAGACCGAGGAGCAGCGGCAGATGCTCATCGACCTCGGCTGCACGCTCGGGCAGGGGTTCCTCATCGCCAGGCCCGGCCCCCCTGAGCGCATCTGGCCACCGCAGACCGAGCAGACCCCGCTCGCCTGATCCACCGGAATCATCCGTCGAGAGGGATGCCGCCGACAGAGCGTCGGCATCTACTCGGGATCAGCCCACTGCAGAGGGAGGTGGCCGGGATGCTGGATGCACCCCACCTGCCGGAGCAAGCAGTGTTCGAAGGCGGCGAAGGGCGCCAACTCCGTCACGTCGTCGGCACCGGATGGCTGCTGGGTATCCCCCTGATGTTCGGCATCTCAGTGCTCGTGGTCTGGGTGGCAACCCGTTCGATGGTCTGGACACTCGTGGTCGCCGCCTGGGGCGCGGTGGTGGCCGGTCCCTATTTCGGCGGATTCGCCATGCTCAACCGGGGCGAGCTGGGCGCCGACCATGAGGCCGATCTCGAGGTGCTGCCGGTTCGCCTGCCTCCTGCGGCCCAGCCCCCCGCGGCGTAACTGGTCACCCCGAAAGGGGGATGACGGCGGTCGCGGTGGGCTCCAAAGATGGGGCGATCGCGATGCCTGACGACACAGTCGCCCTCCTACGCAGCCGGAGCTATCTGGTCCTGCTCCTGTTCGCCGCGATCCTCGGCGTGCCGATCGCGGCCGCCGCCTACTGGTTCCTGGTGCTCGTCTCCGAGTTGCAGAAGTGGGTCTTCGAGCCGGCGTATCTGCCCAAGTGGCTCGGTTTCTCTTCGGTCCCTCTCTGGTGGCCGCTCCCGGTCGTCGGCGTCGCGGGGCTGTTGGTCGGCCTGGCCGTGCGCCACCTGCCCGGCAAGGGCGGTCACTCCCCGGCGGACGGGTTCCAGCCCGGCGAGGGGCCTCCATCGTCGATCGAGCTCCCGGGCGTCGCCCTCGCGGCGCTGGCGACGCTCGCCCTCGGAGCAGTGCTCGGGCCCGAGGCGCCGGTCATCGCCATCGGGGGTGGCCTCGCGGCCTGGGCCGTCCGGCTCGTAAAGCCCGGTGCACCGCCCCGGACCACCGCCGTGCTGGCCGCCGCCGGCAGCTTCGCAGCAGTGAGCACCCTGCTGGGATCGCCCATCGTGGGCGCCTTCCTCCTCATGGAGGCGGCAGGCATCGGCGGCCCGATGCTCGGGCTCATTCTGATGCCTGGCCTCCTCGCCGCGGGCGTCGGTTCGCTCATCTTCATCGGCTTGGACGCGTGGACCGGTCACGGGACGTTTGCCCTCGCCATCCCCAACCTTCCCCCGTTTGCCCGCCCTGACGTCGCCCAGTTCGCGTGGGCGATCGTGATCGGTGTCGCGGCCGCCGTCCTCGGCGTCGGCCTTCGCCGCCTGGCGCTCTCACTCCGGCCGCACGTCGACCGGCGGGTCGTGCTGCTCACCGTCGTCGCCGGGCTGGCCGTCGGCGGCCTCGCCGTGGCGTTCGATGCCGCGAGCGCGAAGAGCTACACCGAGGTGCTCTTCTCCGGGCAATCCGCCCTGCCGTCGCTGGTCACGAACAGCGCCACCTTCTCCGTTGCGACGCTACTGCTCATCGTTGCCTGTAAAGGCCTCGCCTACGGCGTCTCGATGAGCGCCTTTCGGGGCGGCCCGACCTTCCCGGCCATGTTCATCGGCGCGGCCGGAGGTATCGCCCTCTCGCATCTTCCGGGCCTGCCACCGGTGGCGGGTGCGGCCATGGGGATCGGCGCCATGACGGTTGTGATGCTCCGCCTTCCGTTGACGTCGGTCCTGCTCACGACCGTGTTCCTGGCCGGCGACGGCGTCGCCCTCATGCCCCTCGTCATCGTGGCCGTCGTCGTCGCCTACGTGACCTCCGCCCACCTCGCCCCTCGCGAGACGCCGGAGGCGACCGAAGGAGCGCCCGAGGCACCGGCATCGGCTCCGACGCCGGTGGCGACCGGGTGACTCTGCCGGCCGCGGGATCACGGCAGCACGTCGTCGATCAGAGGAGCGATCCCGGGGGCAAGGAGCGCTACGGCGCCGTGCTACTTCTCCTGCTCACGACCTTTCTCTTCCTGGCTGTCGGCCCGGAGGGTCGCTGGGTGCGCCTCGTGAGCACGGTGCTGCAGGGCGCCACGCTGCTCGCCGCCCTCTGGGCGTCCCGGACCTCCCACCGTCTTTTCCGCGCCGCGGCGGTGGCCGTGGTGTGTGGCGTCGTGGCGGCCGCCGCGTCGATGGCCGTGCAGTCCTCCGCCGCCGAGGGGGGAGCCTTCGGCCTCAATGCCTTGCTGGTCGCCGGGGCGCCGGTCGCCATAGTGCGGGGAGAGTTGCGCCGCCGAACCGTGGACATCCAAACGGTGCTCGCCGCCATCTGTGTCTACGTGCTGATTGGCATGCTGTTTGCGTTCCTGTTCGGCAGCATCAACAACTTCGGGTCGGCGTCGTTCTTCGCCCAGACCCAACACCCCTCGACCGCGGATTTTCAGTACTTCAGCTTCGTCACCCTCACGACGGTCGGCTACGGGGACCTGACGGCCGCCGGCGACCTCGGCCGGACACTCGCCGTCCTCGAGGCGCTCGTGGGCCAGCTCTACCTCGTCACCGTCGTGGCCCTGCTCGTCAGCAACCTTTCACAAAACCGTGTGCGGGCTCCCTGACGTCTAGCAGCGCCGGCGCTGGTGCTCATGTGTCTTGCGTTCGGCTTCCGTGTCCGGCATCCCCTTGCCCTGGAGGTACTCGCAGGCGTCGTTGATGTTGAGGAGGAGGATGTCGATCTTGTCGCGGCTCATGTCGTTTCGGACGACCACACGCAGCACGGTCACGTCTTGTGCGTTCGGTGGGAGCGTGTAGGCGGGGACGATCCACCGGTGGAGGGCCAGGCGGTCAGCCAGGTGGTACTCGTCGAAGTCGTGCCCGGGAAGCAACCGGAACGTGACCACGGGTTCGGCGAGGCCCGGGTTCAGGATCTCGAAGTGCCCGCTCTTCACGAGCTGATCGTTCAGATAGCTGGCGTTCGCCATCATGTTGTCGACCGTCGCCTGGTACCCGGCCCGACCGAGCCGGATGAACTGGTAGTACTGGGCCTGGATCATGGCGCTGTTCCGCGAGAAGTTGAACGTGAAGGTCGGCTGGGCGCCGCCGAGGTAGTTCACGCTGAACACAAGATCATCGGGAAGGAATTCGCGGCTGCGCAGCACGAGCCAGCCGACGCCCGGGTAGACCAGCCCGTACTTGTGGCCCGAGGCGTTGATCGACGCCACCTGCTCGAGCCTGAAGTCCCACAGTTCGTGGGGGTGGGCGAAGGGGGCGATGAAGCCGCCACTGGCGCCGTCGACGTGGATCGGGATGTCCCAGCTGCGGTCGCGCTTCACCTCGACGAGAAGGTCGTTGATCTCCTTGACCGGATCGTTCTCGCCGATGAACGTGGTGCCGATGACAGCTCCGACGGCGATGGTGTTCTCGTCCACGCGTTCGAGTACGTCACTGGGCTCGAGCACGTAACGGTCGTGCCGCATCGGGATCTTCCGCATCTCCACGTCGAAGTAGCGGGCGAACTTGTCCCACACGATGTGGGTCTCGGCGCCGAAGATCACGTTCGGCTTGTCTGCTGGGAGCCCGGCTGCCTCGCGCCGTGCGCGCCACCGGAACTTGTGGGCCAGGAGGCCGAGCATGATCGCCTCCGAGGAGCCGATGGTGGCGACGCCCACCGCCTCCAGGGGGTCGGGCGCGTTCCACAGATCGGCGAGCATGCGCACGCAGATCTGTTCGACGGCCTCGACGATCGGGTACTCCTCGTGGTCGATGTGGTTGGTGGACTGGGCCTCGGCGATGAGCGCACGCGCCTCGGGCTCCATCCAGGTGGTCACGAACGACGCCAGGTTCATCGACGGCCGGCCGTCGACGCGCAGCCCGAGGTGGATCAGCTCGTAGGCGTCGCGGGCCGGCATGCCCGTCTCCGGAAATGCCTCCCGCGGCAGCGGGTGCGAGAAGTAGCGAGTCGACGGGAGATCGTCAGGAACTTGCGAGAGCGTGGACATCGTGGTTTCTCCGTTCGGTTGTGGCGGGTGCGAGCTCGAGGAGAAGGAGGCGGGCGCCCCAGAAGAAGCACAGGGCGCCCAAGAACGTGCCGCCGTTGACGAGCGACGCGTCGAGGTAGTTGTCCGTCGCCGGCAGTGTGAAGGCGGCGATGGCCGCGGCCATGAAGCAGACCGATCCGGCCAGGTTGATGACGCCGATCCGGTGGTCTGTGCTGCCGCGGACCGATGCCGCCCGCAGGGCGATGAAGCTGGCGACGAGGAAGCAGACCGACCCAAGGACGTCGGGCGTCCAGACACGGAGGTTCTGCTGGTGGGCACCCGAGCCCACGCGAAGGGCGTCGAAGGTGTTCACGTTGAACCACAGCGTCCCGACCAATTGGACACTCGCCGCCCACCACTCGGCGTGGCGCGGCACGATCGCAAAGAGGCGGCGATTCGTGCCTCCGTCGCCATTGATCGACTGCACGAACTGGCCGTATGCCGCGGCGGTGAAAAAGATCGAGCCCACGAAGAAGACGATCCCCGCGACGACGGCACCAGCCGCCGCCTGGAACGGCGTGAAGGCGCCGATCGCGAAGCAGGTCGAGCCGGCCATGAACAGCACCGCCACCCACCAACCGAGGAGGCGCGGCGCCCAGAGCACGCCTCGCCGCTCAGCCGGGGGCGCGGACGCGGTGGAGTCCGTCGAGAAGAACCGGGTGAACGCGACACACCGTCGGCTTCGGGCGAGGTTCCATGCCTGACACGAGCATTCATGGGGGCCAGCCCGCGCGCATCACCCGTCCCGGACGATCCGCATCCGGCCCCGGTGATGGCCGTCGGTGAGACACTGGACGGGAGAAGCTGTGACGACGACGGATCAGACCGAAGCAGGATCCGGGGCGCCGGCGCCGCCACGCCGGGCCTCTCACGTGGCCGAGCGCGCCACCCGATGGCGCCTCGGCGGCTTCGGTCCCGCGTCCGAGGAGCCCTATCGGCGGCGTGTGACCGACGGCATCAAGCTCGGGATAGAGAGCGTCGTCCTCGCCATTCTCGTGATGCACGCCAGCTACCCGAGCGCCCTGGAGAAGGACGTCTTCCAGGCGTTCAACGATCTCCCCGGAAGTTGGTACGGCTTCTTCCGCGGTGTGTACGCCTTGGGCACGGTCTGGGCCCTGGGGCTCGCCATCGCAGCAGCTGTCATCGGACGCCGCTGGCGTCTCGCGCGTGACCTTCTCGTGGCCGGCCTCGGCGCTTGGGCGATCGCCCACGCCCTCGGCGCCTGGGTCGCCGGCGACGGGATCTCCGAAAGCTTCAAGGCCGTGACGCGGGTGAGCGGCGTCTCACCGGAGTTTCCCGCCGCCCGGCTGGCGCTCCTCGTCGGTGTGATCGCCACTGCCGGGCCGTACGTGACGCGCCCGACGCGCCGAATCGGCCAAGTGCTGGTTCTCACCACCGCCGTCTCGTCCATGTACCTCGGTACGGCTCTGCCGGACGACGTCCTCGGCGGCATCTTCCTCGGCCTGGCTGTCGCCGCCGCCGTCCACCTGATCTTCGGGTCACCCGGTGGGCGTCCCACGGCCGCCCAGGTAACGGCTGCGCTCGCCGAGCTCGGGATCGATGCCCGCGGCGTCCGCCTGGCTCGCAAGCAGCCACAGGGGTCCACGCTCATGGTCGGCGAGGACGACGAAGGTCCGCTCTCGGTGCGGGTCATCGGACGCGACGAGGCTGACGCTCAGTTCTACGCCAAGGCCTACCGCTTCATGGCCTACAAGGACTCCGGCCCCACGCTCTATCTGACCCGCCTGCAGCAGGTCGAGCACGAGGCGTACGTCACGTTGCTGGCCCGCGATGCCGGCGTGACGACCACCGAGGTCGTCGTCGCCGGTCAGGCGGGGCCCAAGGCCGCCATCTTCGTCGAGCGACCAGTAGCGGGGATGCCGCTCAGCGAGGCGCACCGCGACGACGTGACCGACGCCGTCCTCGTGGACGCGTGGCGCCAGCTCGGGCTGCTTCACAACCGGGCCCGGGTTTCCCACGGCGCCCTGGACGGCCAGCACGTGCTGGTCGAGCTCCACGCCGCGGCCCTCGTCGACTTCGCCAACGCCGCGGCCCGCTCCGACGCCCGGCTGAGCCGCGACGTCGCCGGCATGCTCGTCTCGACCTCGCTCGTCGCCGGTGAAGAGCGCGCCGTCGCGGCGGCCGTCGATGGAATCGGGCCTGACGCCTTGGGACGCGCCCTTCCGTACATGCAGCCGGCTGCCTTGTCGAGATCTGTGCGCTCGGCGGCGGGGCGGCGCAGGCTCAAGGCCCGGCTCGACAAGCTGCGGACCCTGTCCGCCCAGGCGGCCGGCGTGGATCCGCCCCAGCTCCAGGAGCTGCACAGAGTCAGCTCCACGAACGTTCTGATGGCGGTCGGAACCCTCATCGGAATCGGCGCGCTCCTGAGCCAAGTCGGCAGCCCCGAGCAGCTCTACAACACCATCAAGAACGCGCAGTGGGACTGGGCCATCGCCGCCCTCGCCATCTCGCTGGCGACGAACGTCCCTTACGCCATCTCGCTGATGGGGACCGTGCGCATGAAGCTGCCGCTCGTGCAGACGACCGAGCTGCAAGTCTCGATGTCGTTTGCCAACCTCGCCATCCCGGCCGTGGGTGGCATGGCGTCGCAGGTGCGGTTCCTCCAGAAGCAGGGCGTCGACCTGGCGTCGGCCGTCGCGTCGGGCGGGCTGCTGTCAACGGTCGCCAATGTCGTCGTATCCATTGCCCTGATGTTCGTGGCGATCGCCGTTAGTCCCGACGCGTTCAAGACCGGCGATATCCCCGCCGAAGGAGTACTTCGCTTGCTGCTCGTTGCTGTGTTGATCGTGGGGGTCGTCGTCCTCGTCGTCAAAGGCATCCCGCGCATCCGCAACGCCGTCATGCCCTCGGTGAGCCGGGCGTGGGTGACCATCAGCGAGGCCCTCCGCTCGCCGCGGCAGGTGTTCTTCCTCGTCGTCGGCGCCGTCCTGACCGCGGTGCTCTACGGCTTCTGCCTGCTGGCGTGTCTGAAGGCGTTCGACGCCACTCTCTCGTTCTGGACTCTCCTGGCCCTGTCGATCTTCTTCGGGCAAGTGGCGGCCCTGATCCCCATCCCTGGCGGCGGCACCGCGGTGTCGTCAGTCGGCATCTCCGGTGCGCTCACGGGCTTCGGAATCCACGCCGAGGCGGCGGTTGCCGCCGTACTGCTCAACCAGGTGGTCGTGAGCTACCTGCCGGCGATTCCCGGTTGGGTCGCGACCAATCACCTGCTGCACCACGACTACCTCTGACGCGCGTCCTTCAGAGCCCGATCTTGGCGGTGACCCGGCCCTCGTCGACGGCCGCTTGGAGACGCTCGTAGTCGCGTTCGTTCTGGTCGGCGTACCGCTCGGCGAAGGTGGCGAGAGCTCGATCGAAGGCGACGCTCTTACCGAGGTACGCAGCGATGGCGATGCGGTCGCCGGAGCGAGCATGCCCCGTCGCCAGTGTCGACCCGCAGACGCGCCCGTAGTCCGTCAGCCCTTGCGGTGTCATGGCCTCAGGGTCGGCGGAGCCCTTCCAGTCCCGGAGCTGCCGGAAGTAGAAGTCACGCGCTTGCCCATCGATCGGGGAAACCCCCCCTACCCACCCGAGGAAGATGTCGCTGGCCGCCTGCGTGAGACGCTGTCCGGCAACGACCCGCTCCCCTTGATGCGTGTAGGCACCCTTGCCAACGAATCGCTCGAGCACCGACTCCTGCGCCTCCTTCACCTGAAGGAACAGCGGGTCGACGTCGTCCCGCCCGAGTAGGAGCGCGATCCAGCAACGGGTCCCGACGCTGCCGACCCCGACCACCTTCCGGGCCACGTCGACCAGCCGGAACTGCTCCAGCAGGTGCCGGCGGTCGGACTCCAACGAACGGCGGTACTTCACCAACAGCGAGTGAAGGGTTTCGGTCACCTGCTGAGCTGGGATATCGGACGTGAGGTCGCGGAGCGGCACGATCAAGGGTGGGTCGCTGACGATCCGTGGCTCGCCGTCGACCTCGTGGGTGAGCTTCGAAAACGCCTGCAGGCTGTCCTTGGTGCGAGCCTTGGCGAGTGCCGCCTTCGTCCGTTTGCGTTCGACCGTCCTTCCGGCCCCCTTGAGCTCGGCCAGAACCTGGCGAATATCGGTGCGCCGGTACCAGATGTCGAGGGTGCGCATGCCGGCCAGGGTGGCCATCTCGGTTCGGTAGCCGGCGGCCGTCGCCAGCAGCACCGCCATTCGCTGCTTCGTTGTCAGCCCTCGTTGCCGGCCTGCGACGGCGAGGCTCGCCGTCAGACGCTTGACGTCCCACTCCCACGGACCGGGCAGCGTCTCGTCGAAGTCGTTCACGTCGAATACCAGGTTTCGGTCCGGCGACGCGAAGACTCCGAAGTTCGACAGGTGTGCGTCGCCGCATGCTTGGACGCGGAGTCCGGACGTCGGCGTCTGAGCCAAGTCGCCTGCCATGACCAGCGCCGCGCCGCGGAAGAAGGCGAAGGGCGAAGCCAGCATGCGCCCGTAGCGGATTGGAACCAGTTCGGGGACTCGTGAGAGGGCCTGCTCCTCGAGGAGGGCGACGGGATCGGTCCGTGACGCCGACGCCTCGAACTCGGCAATGGCCTCTC
>DASZJL010000233.1:0-4632 GCA_035948135.1 Acidimicrobiales bacterium
GCGTCGGCCCCATCGAGGCCGTGAAGAAGGTGCTGGCCCAGTCGGGCATGAAGATCACCGACATCGACATCGTCGAGCTCAACGAGGCCTTCGCCGCCCAGGTGCTGCCGGTGTGCGACGAGCTCGGCATCAGCATCGACGACCAGCTGAACCCGAACGGTGGCGCAATCGCTCTTGGCCATCCGTTCGGCATGACCGGTGCCCGCATCATGACGACGCTCATCAACGATCTGCAGACGCTCGACAAGACGGTGGGTCTCGAAACCATGTGCGTGGGCGGCGGTCAGGGCATGGCCATGATCGTCGAGCGCGTGAAGTAGCGAAGTAGCCAACTGGAGCCCGGCCTCCTTCGCGACGTCCTGACGATCGCCCTCGG
This sequence comes from Acidimicrobiales bacterium, assembly GCA_035948135.1. Taxonomy (GTDB): domain Bacteria; phylum Actinomycetota; class Acidimicrobiia; order Acidimicrobiales; family AC-14; genus CADDZP01. The sequence continues at coordinate 377 of DASZJL010000233.1, forward strand.
CGTCGTCACGGGCATCATGTCGGCCGCGTTCGGAGTCGGCGGTGCGACGATCTCCACGCCCGGCATCCGCGCCCTCGGCGCGTCGGCGTTCGTCGCCGTCGGCACCACGCTCCCGTCGATCCTGCCCAGCGCCATCTCGGGAACCCTGCGCTACATGCGCGAGGGCCTGGTCGACTGGCAGGTGGTGCGGTGGGCCGCGCCGATCGGCGTGGCCACGTCGGTCGTGGGTTCCCTGCTTTCCCACGTCGTGCCCGGCAACGGCCACTGGCTGATGATCGCGACCGCGTTGCTGCTCGGGGCCACCGCGTGGCGGATGCGCAGACCGCCAGACCGATCGGAGGTCGAACAGGCGGAGGCCGAGACCGACGCCGAGTTCGCCGGTCGCGTGAAGCAGCACACGTTCCATCGCTCGTCCACCGCCGTCGCCGGCGTCGGCGCGGCGGCCGGGCTCCTTTCCGGCCTCCTCGGGATCGGCGGGGGCATCCTGATGGTGCCGGGGTTCAACCAGTTCGTCGGCCTGCGCCTCAAGGAGACGATCGCCACGTCGCTGGTGTGCGTCGGGATCTTCGCCGTCCCCGGCATGGTCACGCACGCGTTCCTCGGTGACATCGACTGGCGGTTCGCCGTGCTCCTGTGCGTCGGTGTCATCCCGGGAGCCCGCATCGGCGCCGTGCTCGCCATCAGGGCCGACCGCCTCGTGCTCCGCCGGGTCGTCGCCCTCTTCCTCCTGACGATCTCTGTGATCTACCTCGTCGGTGAGGTCAACGCCTTAGTGCGCTGAAAGATCGAATCGAACATCTCCTCGGTGAGCTTGCCGGTGAAGGTGTTCTGCTGGCTGGGGTGGAACGAGCAGACGATCGTGCGGCCGCCCGCGCCTGGCACCGGCACCTCGACGCCGTGGCCGAACCTGGGCTTGGGCCTCACACCGAGCTCCCGCGCCATCACGTCGTACGCGAACTGGCCGAGGACGACGACCACCTGCACGTCGGTGAGCAGTGCCAGCTCACGGCGCAGGTACGGGAGGCACGCTTCCCGCTCCTCGGTCGTCGGCTTGTTGACGGGCGGCGCGCAACGGACGGCGGCCGTGACGTAGGCGTCCTTGAGCTGCAATCCGTCGTCAACGTGGACAGAGGTCGGCTGGTTGGCGTACCCGGCCCGGTACAGGGCGCCGTAGAGCCAGTCGCCGGAGCGGTCGCCGGTGAACACGCGGCCGGTGCGGTTGCCGCCGTGCGCGGCGGGCGCCAGGCCAACGATGAGCACAGATCCCTCGGGGTCGCCGAACCCCGGCACCGGCCGTCCCCAGTACTCCTCGTCGCGGAAGGCAGCGCGCTTTTCGGTCGCCACCTGCTCGCGCCATGCCACGAGGCGAGGGCACTCGAAGCACTCGACGATCTCCGCCGTGACGCGCTCAAGCGAATCCACTGACGCAGGGTAGGTTCCTTCGCCAGAAGCCATGCCCACGCGTCGCCGCCCCAAGCCCACCCTCGTCCTCCTCGTGCGTCACGGCCACACGCCGACGACCGGCAAGCTGCTGCCCGGTCGGGCCAAGGGGCTGCACCTTTCCGATGACGGACAGAAGCAGGCGCAGGCCGTCGCCGATCGCATCGCAACCATCAAGAAGGTCGACGCCGTGTACGCCTCGCCCCTCGAACGAACACGTGAGACCGCGGCGCCCATCGCCAAGGCCCACGGCTTGCGCGTACGAGTGAACAAGGGCCTGCTCGAGCTCGACATCGGCGACTGGACGGGGTGGGAGCTCAAGCGGGCCGCCAAGACCGAGGAGTGGAAGACCGTGCAGGCGCGGCCCAGCGCCTTCCGCTTCCCCGGCGGTGAGTCGTTCCTCGAGATGCAGGGCCGCATCGTCGACGCCATCGAGCGCATCCGCGCCGATCACCCCGGTGGCACCGTCGTCGCCGTCTCCCACGCCGACCCCATCAAGGCCGCGGCCGCCGACGCCGTCGGCACTCCCCTCGACCTCTTCCAGCGCATCGTGATCTCGCCCTGTTCGGTGACGGCGATCCTCTACGGCGACTCGGCCCCGATCGCCCTCACCGTCAACTCCACCGGCGACCTCAAGGCCCTGGCGCCCAGCTGATGGCGACCTCCTATGACATGGACGATGTCGACTTGCTCACGACCGGGGCGGTGGGCCCGCCGGGCGAGCGCATCTTCTATCTCCAGGCCCGGCGTGAGTCGCAGCTGCTCACGCTCAAGATGGAGAAGACCCAAGTGGCTGCGTTGGTGCGTTACCTCGGCACACTCCTCGCCGACCTTCCGCCGCCCGATGTGCTGCCGGCCGCGCTGGAGCTGGTCGAACCGATCGAAGCCGAGTGGGTTGTCGGCACCCTCGGCGTCTCCTACGACGAAGACGCCGACCGCTTCGTGCTGCTGGCCGAAGAGCTCGTCGAAGAGGGCGAGGACGGCGCCATCGCCCGCATCGGTGCAACACGCGACCAGATCGCGGGCCTGGTCTTGCACGGCGCCGAGGTCGTGGAAGCCGGTCGACCGCCCTGCCCGCTCTGCGGTGAACCCCTCGACGCCGAAGGACACGTATGCGTCCGCCTGAACGGCCACAAGCCGACGTCGTGAGCGAGCAGAGCGAGCGAACCAATAAGCATGGTGCGCCTAGCGCTTCAGACGAGCCGTCGAAGACGGCGAGCCTGAAGCGCCTCACGGAGGGCGACGTCGAGGTCGAAGGGCGCATGCCCTGGAGCTCGAACGGCACCTACCTCGTCGAGGTCTGTAACGACGGCGAAGCCATGCGTGCCGTGTACAAACCCGTGCGCGGCGAACGTCCGCTGTGGGACTTCCCCGACGGCCTCTACCGTCGCGAGGTCGCCGCCTACGTCGTGTCAGAAGCGTTGGGATGGGACCTGGTGCCCGAGACGGTCCTGCGTAACGGACCGTTCGGCCCGGGCTCGCTGCAGCGCTTCGTCGACGCCGACTTCTCCCAGCACTACTTCACGCTGCTCGAGTTCCCGGAGCACCTCGACGCCCTGAAGGCGATCTGCACGTTCGACCTTCTGGCGAACAACGCCGACCGCAAAGGCGGCCACTGCCTGCTCGGCACCGACGGCCACCTCTGGTCGGTCGACCACGGCCTCTGCTTCCACGTCGACCCCAAGCTGCGCACGGTGATGTGGGACTTCGAGGGCATGCCGATTCCCGATCCGCTCGTGTCAGACCTGGCGCGCTTCGCGGTATCGCCCCCGGCCGATCTGGACGGTCTGCTCGATGGTGAGGAGGTCGAGGCGATGGCGGCGCGCGCCGCGGCGATCGCCAAGCGGCCGGTGTTCCCTCCGGCCCGCTCGGCTCGGCCGTATCCCTGGCCTTTGGTTTGAGCAATTGAACAACGAGCAGCTCGTCGACCTCGGCGATCTCGACGAGCTCGTCCGCCAGGTCGACCGTCTGGCGGACGCCGGAGACTGGCACGGGCTGCTCGACCTGCGTGACCGTTGCCGGCGCGCGTTGGAGCGCGGCCGCCAACTGTGGCCGGCGGCGGCATTGGCCGAGTACCGGCTCGCTCTGGACGCGCCCGGGAAGTGGGCGGCGTCGATGCTCGTCCCCGACGCCGGCCGCTTCGCCCTCGGCCCGTTGAGCGAGGTGGCGGCGTCGACCCATCCGTGGTCGGAGCTCGCGCCATACGCGCCGCCGACCCCGCAGGCGTCCATCGCGGCCCAGGAGCGGGTCGTGCGGGGCGAGGACCTGACCGACGACGACCGCGTCGACCGCCAGGTCGTCGAGCTTCCGCTGGTGCTGCAGCCATGGGAGCCGCGCTATCCGGTCGCGACGTACAAGGCCGCCGAAGCCGACTTCGCCGATCCTCCGACCGTCTCGGGCTGGCACCCGTTCGATGCCGGCCCGGCGCCGCGGGTGGACGACGCCGAGGCGTGCCGCGCCCTCGTCGAATTGGCCGCGGCGTGGGTCACCGAGTCCAACGGACGGGCCGAAGCAGTTGCAGTGGACGGCGACGCAGCCGGCGCTGTCGCCGCCCTCGGGGCCCGCCGTGGTCGCCTCGCGGACGTGGACCTCGCCCATGCCCTCGCGGCCATGGCGTGGACGGGCGCGAGCGGCGGTGCCCACGGCCGGCGCCGCGGCATGGCCGCCGGCCGCTTCGCAGCCTGGTGGGTACTGGCCGCGCTCACCGGGCTGCTCGACGAGTGGCCCGTCCCACCGGCACAGCTGCGAGACGCTGCCTCATCACTCGCCTGGTACCGCTGGGACACCGGCGAACCCGAGACCGGCTGGTCCCTCCG